>JANXYS010000357.1 GCA_025355935.1 Chitinophagales bacterium
GCCCCCGCTTTTTAAATCTTTCAGGGATAAACATCCTGATCATCTTGTAATAACCTACATCAACTGCAGTGCCGGTATGAAGGCATTAAGTGATATTATTTGCACCAGCAGCAATGCTCAAAAGATTGTAGAAAGTCTTCCTGAAGCTCAAAAAATTATTTTTGCTCCTGATAAAAATCTGGGAGCATGGATTAACAAGCAAACTGGTCGCGACATGCTTTTGTGGAATGGGGCCTGCATGGTTCATGAGATTTTTAGCCTGGAAAAAATAATAAGACTTAAAATTCGGCACCCAAAAGCCCTCGTTTTGGCACATCCCGAATGTGAAGAAGCAATATTGGGTGCAGCAGACTATATAGGGAGCACTACGGGCATATTAAAGTTCGCAGGTACTTCCACCGCCCAGGAATTTATAGTGGCCACAGAAGCCGGGATATTGCACCAGATGCAAAAGAGCTATCCAACTAAAACTTTTATACCCGCTCCTCCGGACAATGCCTGTGCATGTAATGATTGCCCATACATGAAGCTTAATACATTGGAAAAGTTATACCTGTGTATGAAATATGAAATGCCCGAGATAGTTATGGATGAAGAGTTAAGATTAGCGGCCAGGAAGCCAATTGAAAGAATGCTGGAAATAAGTGCGAAATATAATTTGTAACAGGTCTTTCGAATTCTGCTTATTTCCGAAAGTAGACATATTATAATTAGAAGACCTGGTATTTTAAGTAGTAATATCGTGTGTGCTCAGGTTTCTGTAAACCAGTGAAAAAGCTTATAAAGAAAGTTATGTTTGCAGGTTGAAAAATGATTGCCTGCTAATTAGCCATCAAAAATATTTGTGATCTGTACTGCAATTCTTTAACTGTTTCTTAAAAAAAGATGGAAAGTGAAATTGCCTAGGAAATATTTACGCGGGTATATAAATTTACTAAACTACCTCACAGCCATGGTTCCAATTAAAATAGTTCTAACTATCTAAAATTTTAATGTAAGTTTTGATGAAATACGGAGGTAGTAGTTGACCAACGTGCAGGTTTTAAAACATGACTTTAGAGATGAAAGTAAGATTCGGTAGAATACTTATTAACCAATTTCTGCACGATTATACCTTCCGGCATCCCCTAGAAATAAACCTTAAAAAAATAAAATAAGATATAAGCCATTCGTATCGCTGAGTGCCTTATCTTTTTACTTTGAAACTTTTCCGTCATATTCCTTTTTTAAAGACTGTTTTTTTTTACAGTATTACAGCCTTTGGCGGTCCGCAGGGCCACCTCGGTATGATGCTAAAAACGTTTGTACAAAAAAGAAAAGATATAACCGAAGAGGAACTGATAGAGTATAATTCGTTTTGCCAATTGCTTCCTGGTGCTTCAAGTACTCAGACCATTACGCTTATTGGTTATAAACGAGGCGGAGTTATCCTTGCAACTCTTACCCTTATCATCTGGATTTTGCCGGCTGCTTTTTTAATGGGAGCTTTTTCCTTTTTATTATCCGCATATCCTGCGAGGAATCTGACCAGCGGCCTCCTTAAGTTCATAGAACCAATGGCAATAGGCTTCCTGGCCTTTGCAGCTATTCGCGCATTTTCCATTTCAGTCAGAAATCTTATAACCCAGGTGATAATGCTGGTATCAATGATTCTAACCTTTTATTTTTTTAAAACGCCCTGGGTATTTCCCATATTAATTTTAGCAGGAAGCTTCGCAACCAACCTAAGCAGCAGGCGTATACCACAAAAGGAAGTAGTTAAACCGCGTCAGATTCATTGGCGAAATATCTGGTTGTTTGTTATGATATTCGTGTTCGCCGGTGCTTTGAGTGAAACGGCAAGAAAGCAGGACTGGCCTAATCGTAAAGCTTATAATCTTTTTGAAAACTTTTACCGCTTTGGAAGTTTTGTATTTGGTGGTGGAGATGTATTGCTACCAATGATGCTTGATCAATATGTTGAAAGACCCAACACTCAGAGGGATGTTACTTCCAACATTAAAGCAATTAAGATAGATCGTGCGGATATGTTAACGGGTTTTGGTATTGTAAGAGCAATACCAGGCCCTGTTTTTTCTGTAGGAAGTTTTACGGGGGGAATTGCTCTTAAAGACGGAGGCTATAAAATGCAATTGCTGGGCTGTGTTATCGGCACTATTGCAATATTTTTGCCTAGCGCATTATTAGTTCTCTTCTTCTTCCCGGTGTGGCAATATATGAAAAAATACGTGGTAGTATTCAGGTCACTTGAAGGTATTAATGCCGTTGTAGTAGGAGTGATGTGGGCAGCTACTCTTTACCTTTTAAAAGGAACGCAACTTACGAATTTAACCCTTGCAAACTCCTTAGGTTTTTTCGTGATTATAACTACGTTTCTACTTCTACGTTATACGAAGGTTCCACCACCATTTATTGTTTTGGGTTGTTTAATTCTTGGCTGGATTTTTTAGCTTGGTGCTGTAGTAGTTATTTATTTCAATCTCTTCCTTCACCGCATCAGGAACGAGATATCTAATTGATTTTCCCTGACGGATTAACTCACGGACATGCGTACTCGAAATTTCAAGCAGTGGAGCTTTAACCAATTCAATTCCGGCATCGTGCTCATTCTTGAAAGCATGGCCAGGTCTTTCATAAATTAAGATTTTATATTTTTTTAAAAGAAGCTCATAATTTTTCCACTTTGTAAGGTTTTCAAAAGAATCACTGCCCATTATAACTTCAAAACTGTGATGTGGATACTTTTCTTCGAGGTATGCAAGAGTATCGATGGTGTAGGACGGTTTAGGCAGTTTAAATTCAACACTACTAGCTTTTAATCTCATCTCTCCTTCTGTAGCTTTCAACACGAGGTTTAAACGATCATGTTCATTTAGTAGGCTACCCGGTTTCTTAAGAGGATTTTGAGGTGAAATTACAAACCATATTTCGGCCAGCTTTTGTTCGTTTAAGATATGGGAAGCAATTATAAGATGGCCGGTATGAATTGGATTAAAAGAGCCAAAATATAAACCGATATTCATATTGTATTTATATTATATAGAAATTTCCTCCACGAGAATGTGTTTAGCTTCATCGAGCCTTAAACTTAGTTTATATCCAGCCACAGTAATTGAGATTGGGTCTTTAAATGGGGCTATTTTGTCAACCGTAATCATTTCCCCGGGTATGCAACCCATTTCCATCAGCTTTAGAAAAATATCATCATTTTCATAAGAACGAATAACAACCTTTTTACCAACTTTAATTTCCGAAAGCCTCTGATACATATAGACGGGTATTTTCACCTTTTGTAAAATTACATGTTTGAGAATGTAGTTAATTTCGATATCAGAAATTTAACCATTATGGCTGTGTCCTTCCACTTTGAAAAATCGGTTGTTCTTAAAAACCGAACTAAACTTAAAAATGCAATAAAACAGATTTTTAAGGTGGAACAGCGGGCGTTGGCTTCATTAGATGTCATATTTTGTTCCGACGCCTATTTGTTACAAATAAACCAAACATACCTTCAACACAATTATTTTACAGATATAATTACGTTCGATTTATCAGAAAGTATGGACGCTGACATCATGGGCGAGATTTACATCAGTGTAGATACGGTTAAGTCTAATGCATCACGATTTAAAGTTGATCTGAACCACGAACTGCACCGGGTAATTTTCCACGGAGTTCTTCATTTATGCAGTTTTAACGATAAAAGCCCCGCGCAGTCGCGTGCCATGAGTAAGGCAGAAGATAAGTATTTGGAACTTTATTTTTCCTCAAAAACGAGTGATTAAGCTTCGGTTTAATATATCTTTTGTTACAGTATAGCTTAGCTTGAAGGGAGGAATATTACACGGCAGTCATGCGTGATTCCGTAACTATGGGTATTCGCCCGTTCAAGGCCGTCCTCCTTTCCCGAAAGATGTCGACTTTTTGTGTTTCACGTGGAACATGATGCAAATCAGTTTTCTGGTAATTGACAGCTTCATATCACTCATATGCCTTCGCGACTTCAGAATCAAGCTATTTTCTAAAAGGAATCTCTAAAATGCTGGTTATGCGAGTCTGCATGACTATGGAATTTGCCAATTTCAGTTGCTTATTACAATCTCTTGCTTGTTGGTTTCCTACGCATTTGTTCCACGTGGAACAATTATTATGTGAGATTTTAACATCAGCTTAAGGAAGCGGGAAAGAAAGGTGCTTTTACGTCAGAAGCTTTTAATATAAAGACTCTTAATTACTCATTCAATCACTTGAAAGAGGATTAGAAGGTAATTCTTTGATTTTTTAATTGCCATTTACCCTTGTTTTATCTTCCACATTTGTACATGTACGATCAAGAAGGCGTAAGTCTGCTTTAAATCTATCATCTTCGTTAAAATAGTTTTCAAGCGATGGATTATTTACGTCAAACGACTTGCAATATTAAGACGGCTTGATTATTCAGTGTATTTCTCACGCTTTGTATTATTATCTGGTGTTCCACTGCTGATTGCAATTTGCCAGTTGAATCATGCAATTGACCTTTTGCTTTCTTACAGGCAGGTTCCACGTGAAAGGAGCTTTCAACACTTGGATTAGAATGGTTCTCGTACTATTAGTAAATTGCAGCATGTTTCCAAAGTACGATATAATAGTTGTGGGGGCGGGCCACGCAGGATGTGAGGCAGCTGCTGCAGCCGCCAATATGGGGAGTAGGGTTCTATTGATTACAATGAATCTGCAATCAATTGCACAAATGAGTTGTAACCCTGCAATGGGAGGAATTGCTAAGGGACAAATTGTAAGAGAGATTGATGCACTTGGAGGGTATAGCGGCATCGTCACTGACAAAAGCATGATACAATTCAGAATGCTAAATCGTAGCAAGGGCCCTGCCATGTGGAGCCCTCGTGCGCAGAGCGATAGAATGCTTTTTGCGGCTACCTGGCGCGAGATGCTTGAGAATACCCCGAATGTGGATTTTTACCAAGACATGGTGCAAGAGTTAATAGTAAATGATGATGTAGTAACGGGCGTAGTGACGGGGTTGGGGCACAAAATTTTTGCAGAGGCAGTCATTTTGACAAATGGGACATTTCTTAATGGTGTCATCCATATTGGCGAAAAGAACTTTTCAGGCGGAAGAGTGTCGGAAAAAGCTGTAAGTGGAATAACGGAGCAACTGGTATCGCTGGGTTTTGAAAGTGCCCGTTTAAAGACTGGCACCCCGCCGCGAGTTGATGGAAGAAGCCTCGACTATAGCAAAATGGAGAAACAGGATGGTGACGAGGACATAGTAGGGTTTAGCTATAAGTCACAAAAAAAAATCGCACCAGGGCAGCAACGAAGCTGCTGGATTACCTACACTAATTCAGAGGTTCATGACGTATTGCGAAGTGGTTTTGAAAATAGCCCCATGTTCCAAGGCCGCATTAAAGGCTCAGGACCAAGGTATTGCCCAAGTATCGAAGATAAAATCAATCGCTTTGCTGAACGAGACCGTCACCAGTTATTCGTTGAGCCGGAAGGATGGAACACTATTGAAATTTATGTCAACGGCTTTTCAACTTCTTTAGCAGAAGATATCCAGATTGCAGCGCTAAGATTAGTTCCTGGATTTGAAAACTGTAAGATGTTCAGGCCAGGCTATGCCATAGAGTATGATTTCTTCCCACCTACGCAACTCAATGTGAACCTCGAAACTAAAGTTTTAAAGAATTTATTTTTTGCGGGACAGATTAATGGTACAACGGGTTATGAGGAAGCAGCCTGCCAGGGGCTAATGGCGGGCATTAATGCCCATCTCAAAGTAAAGAAACAACCAGCATTCGTTCTGAAACGAAGTGAAGCTTATATTGGAGTACTGATCGATGATCTTATTAACAAGGGTACCGATGAGCCTTATAGGATGTTCACCAGCAGGGCGGAGTTTCGTACTCTTTTGCGTCAGGATAACGCTGATTTCAGGCTAACTGAAATGAGTTATAGGCTTGGGCTGGCAGATCAGGAACGGATGGATAAAGTCATATTAAAAAAGGCCCAAGTAGAGGAAGTAAAAACTGTTCTCGTGAATACTGGCATTGATCCAACCGATGCTCAAACTTACCTAACCAGTATAGGCTCTGCGCCGTTATTATATCGGCAAAAAGCATCGCAAATATTGTTACGACCAAACACCAGTCTGATGGGGATGATAGACAACATTCCGGCACTGGCGCAAACACTTAACCAATATCACACGCTTGTTATCGAACAAGCTGAAATTCAAATCAAATATGAAACGTATATTGATAAGGAGAAAGACCTGGTCGATAAAATGAGCCAACTCGAAAACCAGGCGATCCCTGTCAATTTCAATTATGACAAGCTGGTTTCTTTGAGTAACGAAGCGCGGCAAAAATTCTTAAAGATTCAGCCTCGCACACTTGGACAGGCAAGTAGGATATCGGGTGTTAACCCAAGTGATGTACAAATACTGATGGTATTTATGGGAAGATAGCATTAGCCTATTTAGAAATATGTAAAAGCCTAATAATTATGACATTCAATCGCGAGGAAAAGAAGGAGGACGTTTTTGTAGCTATCACTTCTTTTTTAGATAAGGAAAATTTAGTAATAGATAGCAGCGACGAAAGTAGGCCATGGGGGGGCTTTTTCGTGCTTGCTGAAAAGGATGCAGAAAAGTTTATTGCCCGTTTCTTTCCGCGCCTGAGTAAAGAAGATCTGGAGATTGCAGGAAAACTAAGTCCTAAAATATTGGTAGTTGCACCTGGAAAAAGGTTAAGCTGGCAATACCATCATCGCCGGGCAGAAATCTGGAAGCTAATTGCGGGTGAGGCAGCCGTTGCAACCAGCGCTACGAACGATGAAAATCATTTAGATAATTTGTCGATTGGAGATATTGTAGAACTGAAACAGGGTGAAAGGCACAGATTAATTGGTCTTGATAACTGGGGAGTTGTGGCTGAGATTTGGCAACATACAGATAGCGAAAACCCAAGTGATGAAGAGGATATAGTCAGAGTGCAGGATGACTTCGGCAGATAGGTTATAACATTTTAATATCCCGGTTTAACTGGTTGTGAAGCAAGAACCATTTTGATATCGCCGAAAGAGACAGTAGAAGGCAAGTTCTCTTTTAAAGTTTTGGAGCTGATTCTCCCATGAATATTTATAGCATCAACGATCAGGCATTGTATATCAGGCTTTACTACATCACTGAGGCTAAGTTCACCAGAACCGACAAAATAGCTGAGATGATTTTCAATGGTCCCCGCTGCCAGGTTTCTCTCCACGGCGATATCAGTTATTGACTTTCCAGCTTTATAAAGATCAAAACTGAGCTTCTTTGTATCTTTTTTATCTGTATCACCGCCAATTTTATTTTTTATCTTAGGCTCGCGATATAGAGTACCCGCTTTTGCATCCATATTTGTTTGTAAGTCAAATCTGCTGCAGTATTCCTGAACTGCGTCAAGTACATCGGCCCCGTACTTATCAACTTTGGCTTTTCCAAAACCAGAGATCTGCAATAAGTGTTTTTTGGATAATGGAAGATAAGTGGAGATCTCTAACAACGTTTCCTTGTTCGCGATCATATAAATCGGCAAGCCGCTTTCTTCACAAACCATATCCCGCCAACGTTTTAGGGTATCGAATAATTCCTGATTAGTACTATCGACAGCAGCCTGTTTTTTCCCGCTGGCATAAATAGTTATTCGATTGGTAGGTAATGCAAATTTTAGTTTGTGTTGGAGATATCCCGTAACCGAGAAAGGCTCGATGCAGTAGCCTAAGTGATAATTACCGGTATGGATACTCAAAAAGGTGCCCGATAAAAATTCATTTATAATCGCAGAGGTCTCTTTGTGTTCAGTAACAAAGGGGAGCTGTTCGAATTCTTTCAAATAAGCAATGAATCTCGGGATAAAATAATTTGCAGCCTTTGTAATCCGCTCTTGCAATGCAGGATTATCTTCAATCCTCGGAATAGTTTTTAAATGTGCTGTTACCTCCACACCAAACCTTGCGCCTACTTTTTTATCTGCGTTTACATTTTCTTTTAATTGCTGAATCCATTTTGTGGCGCTAGGATCCAGGCGGTCAGCATGCTGTCGTATATGGTAAGCCAGCATATCAACGGAACTAATCACTTCCCCAAAACCGAAAAGATTTTCGAGCAGCTGTTGGGTATAAACCAGGCGTGCGCCTTGAAACCTTTCTGCTAAAGACCCTTTGTGCGTAAGGGATTGCTGACCTTTAACGACATTGTCATTACTATAAATAGCGGACGCTGGTATTTTAGATAAGAGGACTATCCCTTCTAACCGTGTACAGCGGCTCAATGCAACATATACCTGGCCGCTACTAAAAGCTAAGCCGGCATCAATCATAACTTTATCGAATGTCAGTCCCTGGCTTTTATGAATCGTTATTGCCCAGGCTAACCTTAACGGGTATTGGCTAAACGTGCCGAGTACTTCCTGTTCAAGTTTGCCATCTACGCGATTTATAACATAGCGGGCATTATCCCAGGTTTCGGGTGCTACATCAATATCCAGCCCATCGCATTCAACAATAATCCTATCAGTTTCAAGTTTTTTAACAACACCAATTTTGCCGTTGTAATATCTTTTCAGAACGTTATCGTTTTTCAGGAACATTACCTGCGCCCCCTCTTTTAGTACAAGTGCCGCGTCTACGGGGTAAAGGTTTTCGGCAAAGTCGTTTTCTATAATTGCATGGTAGGTAAAGGGTGCAGCGAGCAGCCTGTTAATTGCCTGTAAGTTGATCTGATCCGCTTGTTTATTATGCGACGAAAGAGTAATGTATTTTTCTTCCGGGTCAGGACTGAAACCAGGACTATATCGTAGATGCAGATCTTCAAAGTCATCGGCAGACATATTATTATTCCGTACCTTATTCAAAAGGGAAACAAATGAATCTTCTTTTTGCCTGTATATCTTATCAAGCTCAATCAGAAGCGGCATTTGCTCTCTTATAGCCAGGCTATCAAAGAAAAAAGGGGAGGCATAATATTCCTGTAATATTGACCACTCATGGTTTTGTGCAACCGGGGGAAGTTGATGAAGATCTCCAATACATAATACCTGTACACCGCCAAAAGGTAAATCATAAGTTCGTCGGACACTTCTTAGGATAGCATCGATAGCGTCAATCACATCGCATCGTACCATGCTTATCTCATCTATAACTAACAATTCAAGTTTTAAAAGCAATTGTTGACGCTGCCTTGTGTATTTTATTTTTCCCAACAATTCGTCCCTGTTACCCTTCGTCGGGAGAAAGGGATGAAAGGGGAGTTGGAATAAACTATGTAATGTAACGCCTCCGGCATTGATAGCCGCAACGCCCGTGGGTGCGGCAACTACAATATTTTTAGTGCAATTATTTTTCAGGTATTTAAGAAATGTTGTTTTACCCGTTCCGGCCTTACCAGTTAGAAAAATATTTTCGCTCGTTTCTGTAATGAAGCGAAAAGCGAGGTCGAAAATGTCATTGCGTTCTATAATCTCTGTTGCCACAATCCTGGTTTCATATGTAATTAAAGGAGAAGCGGGTTCAATCGGCTGATAAACCCGCTTCAAAGTTAAGAAGCAAATACCTTTGTTCTATTCTTCCTTAGCCTTATTTAGCATAAGCAGCTCTTCTACTTGTATTTCCGTGATGTATTTTTTATTTCCCTCTTTGTCTGTGTAATTCCGTGTAATCAATTTCCCTTCGATGGCAACTTCACTCCCTTTCTTAAGATATTTCTCTGCAATGTCTGCTACCTTTCCCCAGGCGACAAGATTATGCCATTGGGTCTCTTTAACCTTGTCACCCTGGGCATTTCGGTACATTTCAGAAGTGGCGAGCGAAAAACGAACAAGTTTTTTCCCGCTTTCCGTGTTCCTGATTTCCGGCGCGTTACCCAAATTGCCGATAAGTTGTGCTTTGTTCTTTAACGAATACATAAATAAAATTTAAAAAATGAGTAAAAGGAATCGATTTTTCCTGTTGACAAAACAAAGATGAAAAGAGGAAAACCACTAATCGTGTATTATCCCTTTACTTACTTTTATATCCGGCTGTAAACGTATAGCAATCCTAAACCTTCTAATCGTAAGCCATGTTCCAGAGGCAACAAACTGAAAAAGAATGTTTATTGTGTGGTAAAGTGATCCGAGGCAGATCTGATAAAAAGTTCTGCGATGACTACTGCCGCGCCACGCATAATAATGAACTGAAATGTGCAACAAACAATTTCATACGGAACGTAAATAGTGCTTTGGGGAAAAACAGGCGAATCCTCGAAAGCTTTTTACCTGAAAATGAAAACATGAAAAAGACTTCACGCGACAAGCTGCTCCAACTTGGATTTCAATTCAAATACCTTACGCATACCTACACCAATCAAAAACGCACCGTTTATTATTTCTGTTACGACTTTGGATACCTGCCGTTAGACAATGACTGGTTTTTAATCGTTAAACGAAATGAAGATTAATTTTTAATACTTTTGATCTGCGTAAAATTAATTAATGCAAACCCTCACCCTCACTCTCATTCAAACCAAGTTATTCTGGGAGAATAAATCTGCCAACTTGCGTATGCTGGAAGAAAAGATTAAGGGAATTCCTCAAAAAACGGAAATTGTAATATTGCCAGAGATGTTTAGTACAGGCTTCAGCATGAACCCGGAAGAATTAGCCGAGCCTATGAATGGTGAAACATTAACTTGGATGAAGGAAGTTTCTGCACGTCAGGGTATTGTACTAACAGGTAGCGTTATAATTTCCGAGGAAGGAAAATATTATAATCGTCTTATATGGATGTTGCCAAACGGACAGTTCGGAGTATACGATAAGCGCCACCTGTTCGCCTTCGCAAAGGAAGATCAGCATTACAATGCGGGACAGAAACGACTGATCGCATCAGTAAAGGGGTGGAAAATAAACCTTCAGATTTGCTATGACCTCCGCTTTCCTGTTTGGTCGCGGCAACAGGTAAAAAAATCTCCGGTGGCTGAAAATGGCGCTAAAGTTCCGGAGTTCGACCTACTCATTTATGTGGCTAATTGGCCGGAACGCCGGAGCCATGCATGGAAAACCCTTTTGTGTGCAAGGGCGATAGAAAATCAGGTATTTGTTGCGGGTGTAAACCGCGTGGGCAAAGATGGAAACGAAATCTATCACAGTGGCAATTCAATGGTTATTGATCCCCTTGGCCAGGTTTTATACCATAATGAAGACGATGAGGATATATTTACCATCACCTTAGAAAAGGAGCAGCTGGAAAACGTTCGGGGTAAATTTCCATTTTGGAATGACGCTGACGAATTTAATATAGAAGGCTGACAATAACTTCGAACTTCGCCGTTCGATCAAAATAAACGACAATTTCGTGTTTTAAGATATTTATTGTTAGAAATCTTATGATACCGTAGTACGAGATCTTCCCGGCCACATTTTTATATTTGAACAGGAGGACATTGCCTCAATTTCAATAGTGTGCGCGAAGGTAAAAAAATGTTTGCTTCTTACATTATTAAGACAATCTTCTGGTCTGACAAAATGGAATTATAAAAGAAACTTGTTTTCGTTTACTGTAGAGCCGGTTTTAAATGCTGATTAGCATTTAAGGTTGATTGTACTTTTTTGGACAAGATCAGGTCGCGTACTACTTTCATCTTTTTGTCATATCCTTTTAGAAGTGCCTCATAACTGGTTCCTATATAAATGTCAGGCACAATACCGGATCCTTTTTCAGGAATATGATGATATTGAACAAGCCTGAATAATGGCAGCCGCACCCTCAACTTAGTGTTGGGCAAAGTAATGTCTGGTATCATTATTCCGGAGTTTCCATACCAACCTCCGCCTGTTTCTTCGCCTGCGAGCTTTACGTTCGGCTGCCCCTTTACTGCATTGCAAAATAAGGCTGAAGCGGAAAACGTGGGACCACTGGTTAACACATAAACATCACCGTTAAACTTGTTCTTTTTTGGATGAAAGCTTTGCTTCTCGAGCCACCGGTTGTGAAACATCCCATCCGATTTTTTTTTGCTAATCAGCAACAGCTCGAGTGTGTTTAAGAACCCCCCTTTGATGTACCTCGTATACGGGGCAAGTGTATGAGCTTTTGCAAACAGGCTGTCCGCCACCCTAAAAGGACTGTTTGCAATATATTTTGTCAGTAAGGTCGAGAGCCCAACCTTTCCACCGCCATTGTTCCGAAGGTCAAGTACCAGAGATTGTACATTATTATTTTTCATGGCTTTGAAAGACTGCCTAAAAAAGTGTCTAAGATGACCTCTGGTAAAACTATTCAGGTTCATGATAGAAAAAGCTCCTGAACTATCGGGTACGAGCGACCGATAACGAAGTATTTTCTTTTCTCTTACAATCTTTGCGGCTTTAGCAAGAGATTTTGACTGTTTGCTGCTGTCTTTTGCCGGGGAATATAGCGGTAGCAAAACAAAATTTTCTTTACCAGTGCTATCCAGGTATGTAACACGGTAGTTTTTGCTAAGACCATAAATATTACGATGATAGTATGGAAAATTAGCGCTCATCCTAATAAAATTTATATTATTAGCATGGCCGTCTTCCGGAAGGTAATCGAACATTGATCTAATCATATCCTGGTTCCTAACGCCGTTTATGGATGTTACTAACGTACCTCTTTTGAAAAGACTGTCTTTAACGTTCAGGTTTCCTATTACCGCCATAGTATCACTCCACACCTTAAAGTATAAGGGAAATGAGGAAGATTTTTTCCCCTGCATCCATTTTACATATTGTTTGCTAAAGCTAACGCTGGTATGACCGCAATGAATTTTGTCAACCAGCGGGGCGAGCACCTGCCATGCAAATTGCTGCTCGGTCATGCTGTCATTTATAACATCGTAAAATCTTTGAAAATAAAACTCCATACTATCTTTCGAGGTATACCAATAAAGCGAAGGGTGTTTGCTTTCGAGGATATTGCGCAGCAATTGAAAATCACTTCTTAAGGCAGGTGACGCATACTTTTCTACGGGAGAATAGTTTTTATTAACGCCAGCGCAGGAAAAAAGACCTAAGATCAGAAATGTGTAAAGAAGGCGGCAAATGATGTTCATGTATCCAAAACTGGTGCTATTAAAAATTTAAGTTAGTACAAGTTCCTGGTACCCCTGATAAACATGCTGGAATTAAGGTTATTTTGTGAGATGATTCCATCCCTGGGCAACCAGTGCATAGCGATTGCCAGCCCGGGTTACGATATTTTTTCCTTCACCAGGCTCAGTCATATAACCTATAATTGAAAGGGAAGGATTGGTTTTAATTTTTTCAAAGTCTGCCTGCGCAACTGTAAATAACAATTCGTAGTCTTCGCCGCCACTGAGTGCACAGGCTGTAGGATCAAGCTGCAATTTATAGGCAAACTCCCGGGCTTCTTCATTTAATGGAAGTTTTTCTTCATACAAAACACAACCAGTATTACTTTGTTTGCAAAGATGAAGCAAGTCGCTCGACAGTCCGTCACTAATGTCCATCATACTTGTGGGCTTGATTCCCGCTTCCGCAAAGTATTCAATAATATCTCTTCGGGCTTCCGGCTTCAACAGGCGGCCAACTATATATGCCTGTCCTTCCAGGTCTGGCTGGGCACCGGTTTCCTGGAAGATTTTATTTTCTCTTTCCAGCAATGTAAGTCCCAGAAATGCGCCGCCTAGTTCCCCGCTGACACAAATAAGGTCGTTTGCGTTTGCGCCACTTCGTTTTACATAAGTGTCCGGCGCCACTTCACCAATAGCAGTAACACTTATAACGAATCCGCGCAATGATGTACTCGTATCGCCCCCAACGAGGTCCACATTATATTCCTGGCAGGCAGCATACACACCTGCATAAAACTCATCAAGTGCTTCTACACTGAAACGATTGCTAAAGCCTATACTCAGAACCACCTGGGTCGGTACAGCATTCATAGCATAAATATCACTGAGGTTTACAACCACTGATTTATAACCGAGATGTTTTAAAGGCGTGTACCCCAGATCAAAATGAATGCCTTCAAGAAGCAGGTCGGTACTGATTACTGTTTGTCTTCCAAAATGGTCAATAACCGCAGCATCATCGCCAATACTCAAAATTGTAGAAGCGTTACTCGTTTCGTTGTTGTTTGTGAGATGGTCGATGAGCTCAAACTCGCCCAGTGATTCAATTTCAGTCCTGTCTTCCATTTATTTAATTTTTAATGCCATCAATGTTCGTACGATGTTATTTGTCTTAGAGGTAAATTATTACTCATAAACGGTAACTTCCATGAGCTCTGCTCCATTTACAATGCCTGCAAGTTCATCATGGATAATCCTGTTAGTGGCTATGATACGTTCCTGGTGTGGCGAAAAATAATTTCCTTTAAAATCAGTGACCCGGCCACCTGCTTCTTCGACAATTAAAGATCCGGCCGCACTGTCCCAGGGTTGGAGTTTATGTTCATAAAAGCCATCAAACCGCCCGGCCGCAACCCAGCAAAGATCCATTGCTGCGCTTCCTAATCTTCTCACTGGTATCCCCTTCCTGATAAGTTTTTCAAAAATTTCAAGCGGACCATTTTTTTCATCCAGGTAGGTATAAGGAAAACCTGTTACAAGGCAACTGTTACTTACATTGGCTTTTGTGCTAACTCGAATCATTTTCTCATTTAGGGTAGCTCCAAAGCCCTTTTGCGCAAAATAAAATTCCCTGAGAATCGGATTATATACTGCCCCTAAAATCATCTCTCCGCTTTTCTCCAGTCCAATGCTTACACAGCATAACGGAATCCCATTTGCGAAATTGACTGTGCCATCAATGGGGTCAATGATCCATTTGTATTCACTCGTTGAGGGTATCGCCCCCGATTCTTCACTTAAAATGAAATGATCGGGGTAATCCTGTTTAATGACTTCAATAATAGCCTTTTCCGCAGCATGATCAGCCTCCGTCACGAGATTATTAATTCCTTCTTTATTACTGATGCTGAAAGTGCCATCAAAAAAATGAAGTAGCTGTGCTGCGCCTGCCTCGATTGCATTGATTAGGGTGGTTTTTAACATGCTGCAAAGATAGCAAAGAGATGCGTAGTGCTTTTTTGAGGATTTTCTTCGCCTTGGTTTCAAATTTTGCATTATCCTTTAAATACTCGTTTTTTGTTAAAGCAAAAGATCTGCATGCAACTATCGGTAATAATCGTAAACTTCAACGTAAAATATTTCCTTGAACAATGTCTTCATTCAGTAATAAAAGCGGGTGATGGTCTCGAAGTAGAGATATTGGTTGTAGATAATAATTCTTCTGATGGAAGCCGTGAATATCTTTCGTCCATATTCGCCGGCGTGAAATTTTTCTGGCAAAGCGAAAACCAGGGCTTTGGCCGCGCGAATAATTTTGCCTTAACGCGGGCATGCGGAGATTATATTCTTTTTTTAAACCCGGACACTATCGTGCCGGAGGACTGTTTCAGGAGTTGCTTAAGTTTTTTTGAAAAAACTCCGGCCTGTGGTGCGCTTGGAGTTCATATGGTAGATGGCAGCGGTCGTTTTTTGAAAGAAAGTAAGCGCATGTTGCCATCCCCGATGGCATCACTTTATAAGATGACTGGATTTGCCCGCCTATTCCCGTCTTCAAAGAAATTTGCTGCATACTATTGTGGTCATTTACCGGAAAAACAAATAAATGAAGTGGATGTGCTGGCTGGCGCATTTATGATGATAAGCCGTGAAATGGCTACGGCAACCAAAGGATTTGATGAAGATTTTTTTATGTACGCGGAGGATATCGATCTCAGTTATCGTATTCAAAAAGCCGGTAAAAAAATTTATTATTTTCCGGGAACAACCATCATTCATTTTAAGGGGGAAAGCACTTCAAGGTTATCTCCGGCCTATGTAGAACACTTCTACGGTGCCATGCTTCTCTTTGTTCGCAAACATTATCACAACAGAATGATCATGTCCCGTTTCACCAGTCTGGCTATTCGTGCAAGTAAAATGGCCGCACAATTAAAATTGTCCTTTCAACGTGCAGTCTCCCCCGAATCGAAATCTGTTCCCACACTCAATGTAGTGTTAGTTTGCAGCCAGGCAGTTTTTAGTGAAAAAATTGAAATATTAAAATATAGTACGGTTCCGTATATTTTGTTGGGAAGAATATCAATAACAGAGGACGACGCCGGAAATAATATCGGCTCTATCTCAAACCTTAAAGAATTGGTCGAGTCGAAGCGGATAAACGCCGTGATATTCTGTGAAGGATTATTAACGAATAGAAAAACAATTGAAACTCTCCAGGCTCTTCCTCGAAAGTTATTTCCAATGTTTCATGCATCGGAAAGCAAAAGCATCGTTGGCAGTAACCGTAAAACTGGCAATGGCTTCGTTATATCAACCGGTTAGGGAGCGTGTTTATGAAATTTGATATCACTTTTTGGTAGTCTTCTCGCCAATCAGGGAAACTCTGCCAGTGGAAACGTGCCGCCTCTCTAATGCATTTTGTAAGATCAAATCCTTCCTGAGAACAAGTAAAAAAATAACCTTTCTGGTGTAAATAGCTTGCCAGGTATTCTTGTTCAGTTTGCCCGGGCGTTGGAACCAGGACAGCTTTCTTCCAGAGCAAAGCAAGGTCCATTACCGTAGAGTAACCGCAACGGGAAATAAGCATTTCAGAACGCTGAATAAGCGTTGAGAGATCAACTGCCGGCACATAATTGTAGATCACAACATTCGGATATAAAGACGTATTCAGAGATGGTCCTGAAGGTAAACCCCGAACCAATACGGCCTTTAAACCCGCCTCATTTAATTGTTCTAACAGTATAGCCTCCAAAATAGATCTCTGTGGTTCGGGACCGGACAATATTATTAGCAAGCTAATATCAATCTGAGAAGGAATCTTTTTAAATCTTGATAATAATCCGACATATTTTACAGGAACCGCTGGGTAACTAACCGGGTGAGACAGTAATGCCCCCATATTTTGCGCTGACGCCTGATCGGGGACCCAGCATTCCGAAAAACGATTTATGAAATGATAGTGAATGCGCTGCGCGATCCAATTCAGTAAATTGTTTCCGGTTTGGATATTAAGCTGATGAGTAATATAAACTGACGGCAAATGTGGGTGACTCATTCCAAACCTGTTGTCAGATATTACCGCATCGAATTGTTCCGACTTTAAAAGATTTACGAGCCACCGGCGTTCGCGTCGTATGCTTCTAATTATTCCCGGCACCTGGGTTAGCAAAGCAGACCTGAACGAACTTTTTGTTTGCCCATATGTTATATTGTAACCCTCCAGGTGTAGAATTCTGACAGTAGGAAATTCATTTTGGAGGATAATAGCAGTTGAGCCGGAAGCAGCTAATACTACACTAATTTTAAGTTCCATTAGTGCATGAATGATTGGAATACAGCGGGTAGCATGACCGAGGCCCCAGTCGAGAGGTGCAACAAGCACAGTTCGCTGGCCCGGGGTATTGTTAATATTTTCCAGAATCATCCACTTAGAACAATATTTGTTAGCTAAATTAGTTTAAATTGTAACCAGTTTATATGCAAAAATTAATTAAAATATCATTCTTGCTTTTAATAGCAGTAACATTGGCAGCCACAGGTTGTTCTTCTTCTAAAAAAGGCCAGTGTGGTTGTCCGCAGAAACAAGGCATGAGTGGTTATAAATAGCAACTTCAATTTATAGGATTTATGAACAAATCCAATAGAGATTTACTCGTGATGTTTAAGCAGGATCTTATGACCCCGCAGGCAATGGAGCATGAGGTATCCTTATTGCACGACATGCTGTTTACCGTGGAACGCCTCGACAATTTCGTACAAGCCCACGAAATAATTGATCTTAATAAATACAAGATTATTACCCGTGCAGTCGCTATAAAAAATATAATCCGCCAACAAAAAGAAAAACCATTCGTGTTTCTCAATAATAAGAACTAACTGGTTAGTTTATCAAGGGCTCCTTTTAATTTCTCAATTACCGTCTTTATATCTTCTTTTTTACAACAGCCAACACTCAGCCTGTACCAACTGCTTTCTTTTCCTGCACCAAAATAATTAAATGGAACAATAGCCAGTTGGGCCTCATCAAGTACATAAGCGGTTACATCTTCCTGGCTCATGATCATTTTACCCTCAATTGTTTTTTTTCCTTTTAAATCGATCTGAACGGTAAGGTATATAGCTGCCTGCGGCGAAACGGCATCCACAGCGTAGCCATCTAATTTCAACGCATGAAAACCTTTGTAAATTTCACGCAGCCTGAACTCAATCTCAGATTTGAAATCTTTCAAATATGCTACAACGGAATCCTGCTGCACAAGAAATTTAGCTACTGCTTTTTGTTCTGCCATAGGAGCCCAGGAGCCTACATGGCTGTTGAGACCCCGCATTTTTGAGATAATTTCTCTAGGTGCCATGGCCCAGCCAACCCTGACGCCTGTAGCGGCAAAAGCTTTACTGATTCCATCAATATAAATGGTATAGTCCTTCATCTTCGGTCGCAGTGAAACAGGATTATAATGCACAGTGTCGCCGAAAGTAAGGGTCCAGTATATTTGGTCGTAAAGAAGATACAATTTTTTCTCTCCTTCTCCGCGCGTTTCGTTTTCCATAATAACCATATCGCAAATGGCTTCCAGTTCCTCTTTTGAAAAACAAGTGCCAGTCGGATTAAGGGGCGAGCAAACTGCAATAAGAACGGCGCCCTTGATGTGCGGCCGCATTTGTTCAGCTGTGGGCATGAAGTTATTTTCACGTGTTGCTTCAATTGTAACATGCTCTCCTCCTGTAAAGTGAACGTAGTGATTGTTGTTCCAGGACGGCGCGGGGTAGACGACGACGTCCCCGGGATTGACCACGCACCGGTAGGCGCCGTACAGCAGCGGTCGCGAGCCGCTGGCGATCAGAACCGATTCGATCGGGTAGCGGACACCGTACTCGCGAGCCGTGAAGTCGGCCGCGGCCTGGCGGAGGACGAGCATGCCGTCCGAGGGCGGAT
>JANXYS010000380.1 GCA_025355935.1 Chitinophagales bacterium
CGCCTTGCGGCAATTCCATCGGATTTTGCCCCACCGGAGCATGAAATGATTTTTAAACTAAGCAAAATTAAAACGACAAGTTGGGTGAAAGACATTGCTTCAAGGGATATTGAACTTAGTATAAAACAGGAAGTACTGCAAGCCGAAGCTCAAATTATTCGCAAGTATCTTGCAGTATTAGAAGTTGAAGACAAGTCTATGGTTGACTAATTTACTACCTAATGAGCATAATGGTTCCTTTTTCACTTAACCGGTGCCCTGATAAACCAGTCATTTCAAGGTAATAGATATATACTCCTCCCTCGGCTTCCTGGTGCTTAAATCGACCATTCCAACCTAATGCCGGGTCCTTTGTCTGGAAATAAACCTGTCCCCACCTGTTGTAAACCGTGAGCCGAACAAGCTTATTTTTATTTAATGCGGGTACCCTGAAAAAATCGTTTACGCCGTCACCATTGGGAGTGAAAGCATTGGGCATGTACAAGGGATAATCACAAAGTTCAAATATTTCAATACTGTCTGATTTGCTTCCGCAAATATTCTGAACCAGCACTTCGTAAATACCGGGTCGCGATACTTTATAAGTATTGCCTGAAGCAACATCATTTTTCATCCAGAAATACTTTTGGTAGCCAGGTGTTGCCGTGATCACAAATGAAGCACCAGCTTTCAGACAGGTGTCGGCCCCTAACCTCAAATCCTTAACATTTTTGTCTATTATTATTCTGTAATACCTGATGCTATCACACCCTGCCGGAGTTTTAGACGTAACGTTATACAAACCCGAATCACTGACTAATGTCCCATCGGGCAACGTGTAGTTAAAACCAGCGCAAATATGTATCTCGGGGATATTAACGCGGTCAATAAAATCGGTGCAGCACGATAAGGTTTGCTGGCACTCGGTTAACTTATCCAGGGGATATTCTTCATCACGTTTAAGGGGATAGGCATAGTCATAATAACTATCAATGTTGTAATCAGTTTTGGTAACAACACTGTCGTGCCCAAGATCTAAAACTGCCGGCACTGCAGAAAAGGCGGAAGGCTGATTGAGACAGTTAATTGCGCCTGCCTCGTCTGTTATTAAAAGCCGATACTGCCTGGACCTGTTATTACTCATGAAAATATTAAAACCTTTATTACCGGCAGAAAAGCTATTAGCGGGAAAACTCCCGGAGGATGTTTGATAGCCTTGTTGCCAGATAATTTGACCGGTATTACTTAATTGTAAAATAGAGGGCTGCCCTTCGTTATCCGCAAGGAGTGTGCGGTTATCATTTTTTTTATCAAACGTAGCCTGTATCACGCGGCTGGTGGACCCATCTGCTGGCACATAAGCATTGATGGTCTGGATTACCCCCTTTTTATCTGTGTTAATAGTAACAGGTCTTTTCACGTTAGTCCCGGTTGGCCCCGAGGGAAGATAGAGGCTGCTTGTGAAAGAAAATCCGCCACCAGGTAATTCTATAACCTGTACAAGGTCGGGAGAATAAAAGGGATCGGCTACTGTAACCGGATATTCGTAGCTGCTCTCCCAGTTAACTTTACCGGTTGTATAATCCAGTTCTAAAAAATGAAGATTTCCTTCTTTAATTTCAAGGAAAGTATTCCCTGATTTATGTACTACATCGCCGATAATAATGTTGCCATTTTTTGCCTGTAGGATGGCGCGTTTGTTTTTTACTCCAAGTCCACCGGCATCAAATAAAAAAGTATATAAGAGGGAGGTCCACTTTACCTGGCCTTTCGAGTTCATGCGCAGTACGCGCCCGTAAGAATGGTCGTTGTAGGTTTTCTTCTGCCCATTGTCGGTAGCCATGTAAGCGATTAAATCACCATCGGTGGTTTGATAAATGTCTGTGATGCTGAGGTCTCCCTGGTTAGAAATTGTCTTCGTCCATTCGACTTTTCCGAAGCGGTCGATCTTGGACAACAGCCCCCAGTTTTTAACCGGCGGTGGTGACCCATAGGGTGATAATACCTGTTCCACATTTCCAGCCACGAACGCTCCTCCATCCGGTGTAGCTATCATGTCAGAAATATTCACAGCCTTGAAAAAAATGGCTTTGATGAAATCGTAATAGTCTAGTTTATAAGTATACGACCAGATAGGAGTGCCTTTTTCAGTGTAACGGGCAATATGGCCTGCACTGTTATAATCATATAACAAGCCCGCACTTATAATGTCATTTCCGGCAGTTGTTACTGAACGGGTAAAGGTATCATAGGTAGTACCGGTAAACTTTATACCGGCATATTTATTAATACATGTTTGACTAGTGGACTGTACGGAATACAATCCCAGGAATAATATGATTGTGAAAAATTTCAATTGTGAGAGAATTTTCTAGGGGACAACGGGAATAACGTCCGGATCAAAGCAATTGCTTATCAAATATAATTTATCCATATGGATTTTGCCCGCCTAATTAGGACTGCCTGGCGGGCTTATTGTCTCTCACGACAATATACAATGTAATCATTGGCGAGATTCCGCATACTGTATCTACTTTCTTTTCATAATTATACGGTAAAATGATAGTTCTATTTTGAATAAATCCCTTACTTTTGCCACCCGTTATGCGGATATGGCGAAATTGGCAGACGCACCAGACTTAGGATCTGGCGCCGCAAGGCATGTAGGTTCGACCCCTATTATCCGCACTAAAGCAACCCGAACCTCTCCCCATTGGGGAGGTTTTTTTTAGGGGAAATGTATCAGCTTATATAAATAAAAAACAATGGCTACCGTAGTTAGAGAAAATATCGGATTATTAAATGATAAACTCACAGTAAAGATTACAAAAGAGGACTATTTAACTGCTTTTGAAAAAAAGCTAAAGGAGTACAGTAAAACCGCAAACATCCCTGGTTTTAGAAAGGGAATGGTGCCTGCCGGAATGATAAAAAAAATGTATGGTGCGGGCATTTTTACCGACGAGATTCTTCGCTCTGTAGAAAAAGAATTATACAATTATCTCAATACGGAAAAACCCGAGATTTTTGCACAGCCTCTTCCTCTTGAGACTAATATGAGTAAGATGGATATGAATAATCCGTCAGAATATGAGTTTGGTTTTGAAATTGGATTGAAACCAACCTTTGATATAGCGGATATTAGTAAAGCTGCGCTTACCGTGAATAAAGTAGCGGTAACGGATAAAATGTTGAACGAAGAGATTGACCGCATGTTATTAAAGGCCGGTAAATTGATTGAGGTTGATATTGTTGACAATGACGAAAATGTGATTACGCTTGGAATGACTGAAGCAAATGCTGAAAACGGTTTTAATAAAGAAAATTCTGTTATGTTGAAGCAGTTTTCTGCAGATTTACAGAATGAATTAAAAGGTAAGAAAGCAGGTGATTCAGTAGATACTACCCTGGGCAAAGCCTTTACCGGGGAAGCTCTGGTGAAAATGACAGAAGATCTTGGTTTGGTAAAAGATGATCCCACAGTCGCCGATAAGAAAGTAAAGCTCGAAATTAAGAAAATTGAACTCGCAGAAAAGAGAGAACTTAACGAAGAATTTTTTAGCGAAGTATTTCCTGGAAAAGGAGTAACCACCGAGGAAGGGCTTCGTACAGAATTACATAATGAAATCCAAACATATTGGGATGCCCAGAGCCGCAACCAATTGCATGATCAGCTGTATCACCTGTTGCTTGATGAAACGAAGATGGAATTTCCGGAAAATTTCCTGACTCGTTGGTTAGAAACCGGCGGCGAAAAACCAAAGACCCCGGAGCAGGCTAAAGAAGAATTTCCCTCCTTTAAAAACCAGTTGAAATGGACCCTTATAAGCGACAGGTTAATTACCCAAAATAAAATTGAAGTTAGCGACGAGGAATTGAAGGATACTATGAAGACAGAAGTGATGCGTTACTTTGGACAGATGAACATGGGTGAAGATATGAGCTGGTTAGATAGCTACATTGATCGTATGATGAAGGATGAAAAGCAGGTGGATGCTACCTATCGAAGGCTTATCACTGAAAAGCTTTTCGGCCACGCGGAATCGTTAGCTAAACCAACTGAAAAGATGGTAACGCCGGAAGAGCTCACGGGCATGCAGCATAATCACTCTCATTAAAATTATAATTTTCAACTTTTGATCTCCCGGGCTTCCGGGAGATTTTTTATTGCGTCATATCTTCATGATGCTTCGCGTAATCATTGAATAGGCCAATTTCAACCCGGTATTTACGCGATTAATAAACCATTTGGGTGAAACAAAAAACCCTGCTAACAGCAGGGCTTTTCTATAACTTTATTTCTTCGTCGGTATCATCGAAAAACCTGAATTCGGTAAGATGATAGTTGGAGTTAGACTTAATCTTTACTTTTTGTTTGTATTTCCAGCTCCATCTCATCCGCCGGCTGGGAAAACCACAGGTGAGATAAGTGTACAGGATAGGATGCACTTCAACCGTTAGTCCTTTATGTTTTTGCATGATGAGATAGCTCAGATTCTTTGCAATCTCATC
This sequence comes from Chitinophagales bacterium, assembly GCA_025355935.1. Classification (GTDB taxonomy): domain Bacteria; phylum Bacteroidota; class Bacteroidia; order Chitinophagales; family Chitinophagaceae; genus Ferruginibacter. The sequence continues at coordinate 4,492 of JANXYS010000380.1, forward strand.
CTCCAGAATGAGGGTAGAAGAAATTTTACCAGTACCATTACAACTTGGGCAAACCTCGCTGGTATTGATGTTCATTTCAGGTTTCATACGCTGGCGCGTAATCTGCATCAATCCAAATTTTGTGATAGCAAGAACAGCATGTTTAGCGCGGTCGGGCCGCATAAAGCCATCCATAGCATCGGCAAGCCTCTTTTTATTCTCCATCAACTTCATGTCGATGAAGTCCACCACGATGATTCCGCCAAGATCACGTAAGCGAAGTTGCCTGGCGATCTCCTCCGCAGCTTCAAGGTTTGTTTCAAGCGCATTTTGCTCCTGGTTATTGCTAACGCTTTTGTAGCCACTATTAACATCAATTACATGAAGGGCCTCGGTATGTTCAATGATTAAATATGCCCCACTTGGCAAGTTTACTGTTTTACCAAAGGCGGCTTTAACCTGTTTTGTAATTCCGAAATTATCAAAGATGGGAATGTCATTATTAAAGAAAGAAACAATCTCAGCTTTTTCCGGAGCGATACGCTGAATGTAACTCTTCGTTTCGTTATAAATGCTTTTATCATTTACTACGATACGATTAAAATCTTCATTGAGGAGATCTCGCAGAATACTGTTTGTTTTACCTTGCTCGCTTAAAATCTTTGCGGGCGGTACAGCATTCTTCAAGTTTTTCTGGATTGTGTTCCAGGTATTTTGCAGGCTGATGAGGTCTTCGTGAAGTTCAGCAGTCTGTTTTCCTTCAGCAGCAGTCCGAACAATAACACCAAGATTTTTAGGCTTTATGGCTTCAATAATTTTCTGTAGCCTACGGCGCTCCTCACTTGAGTGTATCTTCCGGGAAACTGCAACAATGTCGTTAAAGGGAGTAACTACCACAAAACGGCCGGGAAGCGATAACTCGCAACTTAGCCTGGGGCCCTTTGCCGCAATCGGTTCCTTTAGAATTTGCACCAGAACGTTAGGCTTCCCGCTCATTACTTCGGTAATCTTACCCGTTTTAATGATCTCTGGTTCTACCTTAAATTTGGCAAAATCAAACCCTGCTTCTGACTGATCGGCAACGGATTGGTTAGTAAATTTTAGAATCGATTTTACATATGGGCTGAGATCTGTATAATGCAAAAATGCATCTTTCTCAAAACCAACGTCTATGAAGGCGGCATTCAAACCGGGTATAAGTTTCTTAACTTTTCCCAGGTACAAATCACCCACGGCAAAACTTGCATTAGCTTTTTCACTATGCAGTTCTACAAGTTTCTTATCTTCCAGCAAGGCAATCTCAACACCTTGGGGCGCTGCATTAATTATTAACTCCTTGGTCAAGTGTAAAATTTTTGTAAGACCTATTTACATCACGGACGGAAAACATGAAAAGCACAATATAACTACTGCTCACAGCAATTATATTGTGCATCTTGATGCGTACCAAAAATGAAGGTAACGGGCATCAGTTATAAAAAAAGCTCAATTATCTTTTCTTATGACGATTCTTTCTTAAACGTTTTTTACGCTTGTGAGTAGCTATTTTATGACGTTTTCTTTTTTTACCACAAGGCATATCTAGTCTTTTTTGTGTTTAATAAATTATTTTTCTATGTTGATTGTCAACTTCTATTTTATTGAAGCAATTTCAACCGGTCATCCACTTCTTTCGTGTAATGAGGATCATTTACAAGCCGCTTGCTGGTGTTATACCATTTAATGGCCTCAGCTTTGTCGCCCTTTGCAGCATATGCATCAGCTAAGAAAGCAATAGCCTCCAGGTTGTTTGGCTGAGCAGTTACGACTTTCTTGAACCTTTCAATCGACTTATCATATTGCCCTGAAACGTAGCCACCAATACCTAGTACCAGTTGCGCTCTCATGTTATTAGAGTCTTTTCTAACAACCGAAAGCAAAGATGAAATACCCTTCATCGTTTCTGCAGGATTTCCTGATTTGCCTTTGCCAAAAATATAAGCACTACCTAACCCAATTTTGAGATCGTCATTCTCGGGGTTTTTAGCTAGTGCCTTTTCAAATAACTCAATTGCTTTTGATGTTTCCCAATTTAATTTAGCATCATCGGTTTCAGTCCGCAGGTTGTCTAAAAATATTCGGGCTGCAAAGGTGAGGGAATTTTCTGAATTTTCCAACTCAGATGCTTGAGATGCATAAAAGGCGTACGGTTCAAAACGTTTTATGCTGTCTTTCCAGAAATTGGAAAGAGTCACATATGCCTTTACCTGCTGATCCTGAACATCGCCACGACTTATACCGTTTTCTAACTTGCTTACATAGACAGCCTGGTTGGGCGTTAATTGCGCCTTAGCACTGGAAATGAATTGTTGAATATCAAAGCTCTTCTGCGCCGTCGTAGTCTGCTTTGAAGATTGTTTTTTTGGTTCCACTGTTTTTCCGAAAAAAAACAGTAACACCACAAGCATCAATCCTCCGCAGGCTAATAAAAGTTGTTTATTCACTAAAAAAAATTGAATCGCGAAGGTACGTTAGTCTTCGGTTTCATCTTTCATCGCAGGCGCTTCTTTTATGTGGGGAGATGATTTAATTTCCTGCACGAACTCCTTGGCTGGCTTAAATGCGGGTATGAAATGTTCGGGGATAGATACGGCAACATTTTTCTTTATATTCCGGCCGATTTTAGCAGCTCTTTTTTTGATTATAAAACTTCCGAAACCCCTGATATATAGGTTCTCTCCACTCGATAAAGTCGATTTTATTTCTTTGAACATTGTCTCAAGTGTAACAAGTACATCAACTTTAGGTATGCCTGTCTTGTCGGAAATTCTGCTTATTAGATCTGCTTTTCTCATATAACGGAATTTTAATAAACGTAAGTTACCGTTTTTTTGTCAAAAAACCAAATAGTTGTCTGATTACCAACAGGTTTAAAGCAATACTTTTGCAGATAGTGGAAGACAACTACAATAGCTCTTTTTTTCATGACCAGTTGATTTACTGGCATATTCATAATAACCACCGGCAGATGCCGTGGAAGGCAGAAACAGATCCATATCGCATATGGCTGAGTGAGATAATTCTTCAACAAACCAGGGTTGAACAAGGCCTCGCTTACTATGAACGTTTTATAAATAATTATCCAACTATACTTTCTTTAGCTAACGCGAATGATACCGACGTTTTTAAACTTTGGGAAGGGCTTGGATATTATTCACGTTGCAAAAATTTACTCTCTACGGCGAGGCAAATTGCAACTGAGTATGCTGGTATATTTCCCGCAACATACGATACCATACTTAAACTTAAAGGAGTTGGGCCATATACGGCTGCCGCGATTTCCTCCTTTGCTTACAACCTCCCTCATGCAGTTGTTGATGGAAATGTTACCCGTGTGCTGGCAAGGTATTTCGGGATGGATGTTGCAATAGACAGTACGGCCGGGAAGCAGGTGTTCCTCGAAAAAGCACAACGGCTACTGAATAAAGAGGCGCCCGGAAAATATAACCAGGCTATCATGGATTTTGGGGCAACGGTCTGCAAGCCTCAGGTTCCACTCTGTGAAGAATGTTTCCTCCAGACTAACTGTTCGGCCCTTCTTACTAACCAGGTACAATTACTGCCCGTAAAAAGTAAAAAAAATATACGTCGCAACCGGTGGCTCAATTATATAATTATCCAGTTTGGAGAGGGAGTTTACATCAGGAAGCGCCAGGGTAAAGACATCTGGCAAAATCTCTATGAATTTTTGTTATTAGAAAGTGAGCATGCGGTTTCTGCTGAGGAGCTACTTGATCTCGATATACTAGCTTATTTAAAAGCTGAAAAATTTACGATTCTTCACTCGTCGGAAGTTCGAAAACAAGTGCTTACGCATCAGTTGGTTAATGGCTTGTTTATACACTTGATGGTATACAGCCCCATTTATATTCCAGGTTACGAATGGATCGATTTAAAGAAACTTGATAGATTTCCGTTTCCACGGTTTATTAATAGTTTCTTAGACATTTACCCACTAAAACCGTAAGAGAAGTAGATGAAATTTAGCACGCTTTTGATTGAAAGACAAATTGTATCTTTAAATTTGAACAACCAGGAAGTTGCAAACAAGTAATTTAAAATGAAAACATGAGAGGCGTTAATCGGGTCATGCTGATCGGAAATTTAGGGAAAGATCCTGACATCCAGTTCCTGGAGGGAAATATTGGCGTTGCAAAATTTTCACTTGCCACTACAGAAACATATAAAGACAGAAGTGGTAAACTTATTTCTCAAACAGAATGGCATACTGTGGTTCTTTGGCGGGGTCTTGCTGAACTTGCTCAAAAATATCTTCATCGCGGAAGCCTCGTTTACATCGAGGGAAGACTAAAAACGCGGAGTTGGGAAGATAAGGAGGGGAATAAGAAATTTGCCACTGAAGTGGTAGGCGACAACCTCATAATGCTCGATAAACGAAGCGACGGATCTGCAGGTCCCGGCGGTTTTGAAGGAATAGAAAATGTTGGAGGAGAGGATGTTCCGCCTCCGACAGACGACAGTGGAAACGAACGCCTGCCTTTTTAACCTTAAAACAAAAGCTCCTTCTTCAAGCTGGAGTTATTGATCAAATAAACTCTCTGTTTTGGATTACCATTCGGTATTACCATTTAATACTGTGCTGACATTCCTGGCTATCACCCCGGCAGCTACTACAGTGCTTATAATTGCTCTTGCATTCCTATTTGTGATCTCATTCCTGATAGCGGGCAGCGAGATTGCATTTTTCTCCATGAATACAAAGGATGTAAATGTGCTTAAAACAAGGCAGCAACCATCCTTCAGGCGCATTGTGAATTTATTGGAGCAGCCTAAAACTTTGCTGGCGTCCATGTTGATAACAAATAGCTTTCTTAACCTCGGCATTATTCTTATCCTGAATATTCTGCTCAATAGCTGGTTAGACCTCACTTCCCTCGGACCGACTTCTATCTTCTTTATCAAAATTATTTCAATCACTTTTATGCTGGTTTTATTTGCAGAAGTGCTGCCTAAGGTTTGGGCAACGCATCATAAAATATGGTTCGCATCTGCATCTTCCCTACTTATAGAAGTTATCAATAGCATGTTTTTCGGTTTGAGCAAGCGCCTGGTGAAATTTAATGATAACATCGAGAGGCAATTATCAAGAGAGAAAACAACAGGAGTTGTCAACAGCAATCTCGATGACGCAATTGACCTGTTGCCGGAGCATGAAGCTACTACCGAAGAAAAGCAAATTTTAAAAGGGATTCGAAAATTTGGTGATACTGAGGTAAAACAAATTATGCGAACCCGTATGGACGTCAGTGGAATAGAATACAATACTAACTTTTCGGATGTAAAAAAAGCGGTGGAAGACCTGCACTATTCGCGATTACCGGTTTACGTAAATAACCTCGATGAACCCGCAGGGATGCTCCACACTAAAGACCTGTTACCCTATTTGGATGAGGGCGAAGGGTTCGACTGGCATGAGCTTATGCGGGAACCTTATTTTGTTCACGAGCAAAAATTAATTGAGGATCTTTTACAGGATTTTCGCAATAAAAGAAATCACTTTGCTATTGTAGTTGATGAATTCGGCGGCACATCGGGTATAGTAACGCTGGAGGATATCATGGAAGAGATTATCGGAGAGATAAAAGATGAATTTGACGATGAGGAGAGCGTCAACAAAAAGATTGATGACCACAATTATATTTTTGAGGGAAAACTCATGATCAACGATGCTTGCAAAGCCATGAATTTACCCGTTGATATTTTTGATGATATTCGTGGCGAAAGCGACTCCGTTGCCGGGCTTGTACTTGAAATTGCAGGAGAGTTTCCTGCAGAAAATGAATTGCTTGAAAGCCATGGTTACAAATTTATCCCTTTGCAGATAACTAAGAATCGGATCGATAGAGTGAAAGTAACCCTGCCAAGTAAAACTGCTGTTCAATAATATGAGGATTCTACTCGCACTTAACTTATTTAGCTGGGCTTTTCTAATCTCCTGCAACAGCAGTTATACTTCAAAAAAGACAGGCTATTACAATATTGAGTTGCCCCCTCATGTTTATACAGTTTTTAACAAGCCGGGTTATCCATATCAATTTGAATATCCTGTGTACGCAAACATTGTACAGGACAGCACTTACTTCGATTCGACACCTGAAAATAATTACTGGGTAAACATCGATTTTCCAACACTTAATGCGAGGATTTTTCTTAGCTATAAGATTATAGGCGGGAAAGCGGTTTATAAAATTAAACAGCAATCGGGCGGGTATAAGGATTCTGTTGGAATCAACCAGTTTGACCGCATGGTTAACGATGCCTTTACCTTGACGAATAAGAACGAAGCGGTAGCAACATCAATTAAGGATAGTCTTTTTCGTACGGCAAATGGTGTGTCGGGCGTGTTTTTTAAAGTGGGTGGGAATGCCGCAACGGCCCGCCAGTTTTTTATGAGCGATACCACAAAAAACTTTCTGCGCGGCGCATTGTATTTCGACGCAACACCCAATGCGGATTCCCTTAAGCCAGTACAGGATTTCTTACATAAGGACATTGAACACCTTATCAGTACTTTTCGTTGGAATTAAGATCATCGACTTCGGCCAAATGGCCTACAAATTTTACCTGAACTTCGTGCCCTGTTGTTTGTTGTAAGGAGATGAATCATCTTGTCTTATAGTAATTAGCCTATTTTTGCAGCATGATAGCCATTGACCATGTATTGCTGAGTGATCAGATTTTGAAGGAGCAATTCGTTTGCGACCTTTCGAAATGCAAAGGAGCTTGTTGTGTTGATGGAGATGCAGGGGCTCCGCTGGAAAAAAGCGAATTAAAAGAGATTGATAAAGTTTTCGAGCATGTATTACCTTATCTCGATACCACAAGTAAATCAGAAATTGACAGGCAGGGAAGGTATGTTTATGACAAGGAATATGGGTGGGTAACGCCTACTATCAATAGTAAGGTCTGCGTTTACGGAATCATAGACAAGGAAGGTATAGTAAAATGTGGTATTGAGCAGGCCTACCTCGATGGTAAAATAAAATGGAAGAAACCTCTTAGTTGTCATTTGTTTCCCATTATTGTAAAAAAAAGCAACGATGGTATAAGCGAATTTGCCAACTATGAACCGAGAGAAGATAATTGCAAGGCTGCATGTGTGCTGGGCAAAAAATTGAAAGTGCCGGTATATGAGTTTCTTAAAGAACCGCTGGTGAGGAAGTTTGGTCACAAATTTTACGATTCATTAGATGCGACAGCAAAACACCTCAAAAAATAAGTTGGGTTGTTTTATAACCAAAATTAATTACATGAGTATTAGAAAACGATTTGTATTTGCAGCTGTTCTGATGCTGACATTAAATATATCTTCCTGCTCAGTAAACAAAGCTAAAATTGATAACAGTTTAAAAAAGTATTTCGATGCAAAAAATGTTGATGGCTGTTTCACTATGCTCGACAACAGTAATGGTGAAGTAACCGTGTATAACATGGCCCTCGACACTTTAAGGGTACTTCCTGCATCAACTTTCAAAATTGTTAACTCCCTGATCGGACTACAGACTGGTGTGATAACGAATGAAAATATGGTGATTAAGTGGGATGGCGTAAAGAGGTGGAATGATGACTGGAACAAGGATATGGATATGAAGGAAGCCTTTAAGGTAAGCAATGTGGCCTATTACCAGGAAGTTGCAAGACGGATTGGAAGAGACACAATGAAACAGTGGCTTGATACATTATCGTACGGGAACAATAATATTTCCGGTTCGATAGATTCTTTTTGGCTTAATAATACGCTAAAGATATCTCCCGATGAGCAACTTGGACTTGTAAAGCGGTTATACTTTGACCAGTTGCCATTTCGTAAATCTGTGCAGCAGATACTCCGCAACGTTATGCTGCAAGAGGATAACACGGCATATAAGTTAAGTTATAAAACCGGCTGGGGGTTCGACGAAGCAAACAATGCTATAGGGTGGATAGTTGGCTGGATAGAAGAGAATAGACACGTGTACTTTTTCGTTACGATGGTCAAATCGAAGGATAAAGACGTTGATATGATACCGCTCCGCATCGGCATTACGAAAGATATATTGAAACAGCTCGGCTTTTTGCAGGG
>JANXYS010000417.1 GCA_025355935.1 Chitinophagales bacterium
CCATCCAATGAAAATATATTGCCCCTGAAAAACAGCTCTTCCCCTTCCAGTTCCGCCAAGGCGCTGATGGGGGTGGAGCATCCTCCCAATAATGCCCTAAGAAAATCTTTCTCCACTTTGGTGCAAATGGCAGTAGGCTCATCATTCAGCAGGGAACAATTTGCCCTGGCTGAATCGTCCTGGTCCCGACAGACGATGCAGATGGCCCCTTGCGCCGGCGCAGGCAACATCCAATCGAGCTCGATGGAATTGGCAGGACGGAGGTTGATCCTTTCCAGTCCCGCTGCGGCGAAAATGGCGCCGTCCCAATTGCTTTCCTCCAGCTTTTTCAACCGGGTGTTCACATTGCCTCGAAGGTTCTCGATCTGGTCATTGGGATACCGGTGCAGCCATTGCGCTTTGCGCCGGATACTGGATGTTGCGATGGTGGAGGGCCTAACCGATTTTGGGTTTTGGGCTCGGGACAATTCATGCTGGGCAATTCCCATTGGCGCCTGGCCCGGAACCCGCCTAACCAGGATATCCTTAAAATTCCCCCTTTTCAGGACAGCCCCAAGCACAATGCCCATGGCCAGCTGGGTTGGCAAGTCTTTCATGGAATGCACGGCAATGTCAATTTTGCCGTTGATCAGTGCGGCATCCAGGGTCTTCGTGAATATGCCCTGTACGCCCATTTCATAAAGAGGGGTTTTAAGATCAATGTCGCCTTCGCTTTTAATAAAAAAAATTTCGGCATCATGCCCGGCCTGCAGCAACAGTTCTTTTACCATGTTCGCCTGCCAAACAGCCAGTTCGCTTTCCCGCGTGCCTATCTTGATAACTCCTAACATTTTTACTAATTGGATGCCGTTGCGATATAGTCGTTCATTGCTTCGATGTACTGGCAACCACGCTGATTTTGCAGGCGCATTTTCACCGCCATGCCGTTTATAACCTTCTGGATATTTTCGTTAGCAAGCGGTTTGAGGTAGAGATCATTCATTTCACTGTCGGACTGAATTTGCAGGAGATGATCTTTAACAAGTTTTAAAACCGGCACATGTTTTCGCATCTGGTGCCATTCGATGAAATACGACATATGTTCTTTGATAATCTCTTTCACAGCAGGAATATCAGCAGCGCGTCGCAGTAAAGTTTCATCATTGATTCGGCTGAGGTCATCAATATTTACAAGCAATACGTTCGGACAAGCACTAACGGCAGGATCCACATTACAGGGAACAGACAGGTCTATTACTAAGCCTGCGGCACTGTCCATGAAATGCGCGGGTAATAGAATAGGTTCGGGAGCATTGGTGGCCACGATAACAATGTCTGCCGACGTCATGCAGTCTGAGAGATGTTCCATGGTATCGGACTGCAGCTCGTATTCCGTGGCAAGTACCGCGGCTTTTTCTTCTGACCGGTTTAGTATGGTTACCCGGGCGCCGGGGAGGTAGTCTATAATATTGCGACAGGTATTTCCTCCAATTTTTCCTGCGCCGACCAGTAGGATATTTTTGCCTTCAACCGATGAATAATGTTGCCTGATACATTGGATTGCGGCATATGAAACCGAGACCGTACCACTGCTTAACTGCGTTTTAGTGCGGATGTTTTTGGAAGCTGCCAAAACCTCATTGATCATTCTTTCCAAATAGGAATCCAATACCTGGAATTTCTTGGAAAATTTTACGGCCGACTTAATCTGACCGACAATCTCGTAATCGCCCAAAATCTGACTATCGAGGCCTGCAGCCACATTGAACAAATGTTCTATTGCGTCGAGGCCATTTTTACTATAACATAATTTGGAAAAATCTTCCAGCGAACCTTCTGTCTGGCTGCAGAGTAAATCTGCCAGCATGTGGGCGTCTTCGGCAAAGCCATAAATTTCGGTACGGTTGCAGGTAGAAAGAACAAATAGATTTTTTACTGCGGCCGTGCGGGCGGAGTGGATAAGTGCTTCGTATTGAACTGAGTTGATAGAGAACTGGCCGCGTATCGAAGCATCTGATTTCCGGTAATTAATGCCTGCAACAAAAAAAGAAGATATATCGGTGATGGGTTCTGCTATCATTATAAGTCGCTCGTGAATCTTTACTGCAAAGGTACTTGCGCAATGTTGGGTTATGAAATCTGAGTGTCATTGAAATGTCATTTCTGACTATGATCCTCGTCAATTATACAATCTCCGAACCTGATCCTGATCAAATTACGCGTTTTCGAAAAAAGGTAAAAGTCATGAAAAGCGGAGGCAATAAGTATTGAAGACTTAAACAAAATTTAAGTAAGTAAAATACTGAACACAATGAACTCCGATGTTGCAAACAAATCAGCGAATGAAATGTTTTTGTATAAATCTTTACTGCTGGTATACCTTTGCAAATATTTAAATAATATGAACGAGACAAAAAGAGGAATTCTCCTGATGAACCTGGGCTCACCCGACAGCACTTCGGTTAAGGATGTGCGCAAATACCTGAATGAATTTTTGATGGATAAGCGGGTTATTGATGTTCCTTACCTGTTAAGGGCGCTCATTGTAAAAGGAATTGTAACACCTTTCCGGGCACCGAAGTCGGCTGAGGCATATAAGACGATCTGGACAAAGGAAGGTTCTCCCCTGGTGGAAATGACCCGAAAACTGCAGCAGGAATTGCAGGCGCAGGTACATGAACCCGTTGAAATAGGTATGCGATATGGCAATCCATCCACAGAAGAAGGTTTTGAAAAGTTGCTTCAGCGCGAGCCAGGGCTTGAGGAGGTGATTGCGATGCCCCTCTACCCGCATTACGCCATGAGCAGTTACGAAACCGCGGTAGAATATGCGAAAGAAATACATACCAAAAAAGGCTATTCTTTCAAACTAACATTTATTGATCCGTACTACAACAACGAACAATATATAGATGCATTGGCAGAAAGCATGAGGCCGTACCTTCAGCAGGAATACGATCATATATTGTTTAGTTACCACGGTGTACCGGGGAGGCATATCCGCAAGAGTGATGTTACCGGCAGTCATTGTTTGAGCACTGCCGACTGTTGCGAAAAAGATTCGCCGGCTCACGCGCACTGCTACCGCCACCAGTGTTTTACCACTACCAAACTTGTAACGAAACGATTGGGAATTGATCCCGGGAAATATAGTATTTCCTTTCAAAGCCGGCTTGGCAAAGGATGGCTGCAGCCTTTCACAGACATCCGGCTTGCTGAGATGCCCACGGAAGGAATAAAGAAACTGTTGATCCTTTGTCCTGCATTTGTGAGCGACTGCCTGGAAACGCTGGAAGAAATTGCGGAGCGCGGGAAAGAAACGTTTATGGAAGCGGGTGGGGAGGAATATACTATGATCCCCTGCATGAATATCCAGCCGAAATGGGTGTCGGCAGTTAAA
>JANXYS010000418.1 GCA_025355935.1 Chitinophagales bacterium
TTTTAATCTTGCTTGCGACATATGTTTCACTGGCACCGTTATTCCCTATGAGGATTGCCGCAAGGTGAGGCGTTTTTTTTCCCGCGCTTTTACACGCCGCTGTGCGTATTTTCAATTCCTCTTTCACTGCCTGGGAGACAACCTTGCCGTCTAAAATTTGCATTGCGCAAAAATATAAAACTAAATCGATTTTCATGGCTCATAACAACATCTATAAATTACGGATTTTAATTTTCCTGGCGCGCCGTAATAAATCCTCTGCTAGCAGAAAATTTTTAATAGCTACTTTTTTTGTAGCTTATTTTTTCTTTTATTCAACTAGCCTCTCAGCTCAGACACTTCGTTACGGCCTCACGATGCCATATATTAGTGGGAGCGCTTACTCAGTAAAGCAAAGTGATCCTTTGTCGTTCACAGGAAACCAGGCTGCTCTCGCGCAGCTGCAAACCGCTGGTGCAGGCATTTATACTGAACGACGTTTCATGCTTTCTGAGAATACAATATACTGTGTTACGGCAGCATTTAAATCTTCCCTCGGAAATTTCGGCATCCAGGGAAATTACTCCGGATTTATAAATTTTAATGATCATAAAGTTGGTTTAGCCTATGGCCGATCGCTCGGGACAAAACTCGATCTTGGCGTCGAATTCAATTATAGTGGTTACAGCATCCCGGGCTATGCTTCTGCATCAGGCTTAAACTTTGAAGTCGGCGCAATACTACATTTAACTGAAAAGCTGAATGCCGGGCTGCAGATTTATAATCCTGTGGGCGGTAAACCAGGCAAGTTTAACTACGATAAGTTGGCTTCCACATACAAGTTCGGTCTGGGTTATGATGCATCTGAGAACTTTTATGTTACTACGGAATTAGTAAAAGAAGAAAATAAAAACATCAATGTAATTGGAAGTATTCAATATCATTTATCAAAAGAGGTTTTCGCCAGGGCCGGCTTCCAGAGTGATACTGGCAGTGGCTTTGCCGGCTTTGGTGTTGGATGGAAGAACCTTCGGCTCGACCTGACCGGAAATTACCATCCCCAACTGGGGTTTTCCCCCGGTTTATTGCTCATCGTTAATTTTAAGGAGCAACCATGAAGAACCTTTTGCTCTTAATATTAATACCCGCATTCTTTGTTGAACTTGCTATCGCCCAGGTAAGGTCAGTTACGCCCACTATTACCGAGCTTCCGAGTACCATTGCCGAACCGCAACTGGAGAATATTACCGAGAATAAGGAAGACCTTGAAATTGAAGATGATACGTTCTTACAGGAGATGTTACAATATCACAAGAATCCCATCAATCTCAATACCGCGAATGAAACTCTTTTAAAAGCACTGCGGATTTTAAATCCTCTACAGGTTCAAAGTCTTTTGACCTACCGCAAATTCCTCGGGAGCCTGATAAATATTTACGAAATGCAGGCGTTACCGGGGTGGGATCTTGCTACTATTCAGAGACTAAAACCTTATGTTACAGTGAATAGTAACTCATTCCCACTCGAAGCTCTACGCGTCCGCTTGAGGGACGGTGATAAATCATTACTAGTACGCGCTAACCAGGTGCTGGAAAGAGCGCGGGGCTATCATCCTGATTCTTCAAATGCAATCAATTTCTATCATGGATCCCCACAACAGCTTTTAGTCCGTTACAAATACACCTATAAGAATCTGCTGCAGTACGGTGTGATGGGGGAAAAAGATGCGGGCGAACAATTTTTTAAAGGGGGGCAAAAACAGGGTTTTGATTTTTACAGCGTTCATCTTTTTATTCGGAATATTGGAATCATCAAATCCCTGGCACTAGGTGATTTTACTGTTAATTTAGGACAGGGCCTTACACAATGGATGAGCCTGGCCTTTAAAAAGGGCCCTGATGTACTTTCAACCAAGCGCCAGGCAGATGTGTTGAGACCTTATAATTCATCCGGTGAAATCTACTTTCACCGGGGAGCGGGTATCACCTTTCGAAAAAACAACTTTGAAGGGACTTTATTTGGGTCTTATCGTCACGTAGACGCTAATCTTAGTTCATCTGATACAATTAATAATACCGGCGAATACATCTCTTCCCTTCAAACGTCTGGGTTTCACCGAACCAGCAGCGAGCTCCAAAACAAGGGAGTACAGCGGCAACTAGTTTTTGGGGCCAATCTCAGGTATCACCACAATTCGTTTCAATTAGGTGTAAATGCTGTAGAGTACAACTTTAAGTATCCATTGATCAAGCAGCAAACTCCCTATAACAAGTATGCTCTCAAAGGAAAAAGCTTTGGCAATTACAGTATCGATTATGGCTTTACCTCGCATAATCTGCACTTTTTTGGTGAAGCCGCAACAACGAATAAGAAATACCCGGCGTTCGTAGCTGGTTTATTAATAAGCGTAGCATCAAATGTGGATATGAGCTTCTTTTACCGGAATATTTCACCGGGTTATAAGTCACTTTATAGCAGTGCATTTACCGAAAGTACCTTGCCTACTAATGAGAAAGGTTTCTTCTCAGGCATAGCTATTCGCCCGAACACTTCCATCATTATTAATGCCTATGTCGATCTTTACAGATTTCCATGGATAAAATATCGGGTAGATGCCCCAACAAGCGGGTCAGATTACCTTTTGCAGATCAACTATAAGCCCAATAAATTATTGGAGGTTTATACTCGATTAAAATCAGAAAAAAAGGGAATTAATCATAATACTGATGTACAGGCTCTAAGCCAGGTTGTCGCTCAGCCAAAGCAGAGTTGGCGAACGCAGGTCTCTTATAAATTAAACTCCGTACTAACCTTTCGCAGCAGGGTAGAAGCCGTTTGGTTTGACAAAAAAGGAGATGCAGCTGCAAACGGTTTTATGATGTATGCTGATCTGTTTTACAAACCCAATGTTAAAAGGCTGGCTGCGAATATCCGACTACAATATTTTGAAACGGACAATTACAACAGCCGCATTTACGCTTTTGAAAGTGATGTTCTTTTCAGTTACAGCATTCCAGTCCTTTATGGAAAAGGGTTTAGATTTTATATTAATTTAAGTTATAACCTGAGTAAACACCTCTTGCTGTGGAC
>JANXYS010000445.1 GCA_025355935.1 Chitinophagales bacterium
TTCGCTTATCTCGCGGATAGTATTCGTGATTTCTTCTTCAGTGAGAGAATCGAGTGCTGAGGTTGCTTCATCAAAAATGAGAAGATGTGGTTTGCGAAGTAATGCACGTGCTATCGAAATCCGCTGCTTTTCACCACCGGAAAGCTTTAATCCTCCTTCTCCAATCACTGTTTCAATGCCATTTTCCGCCCGCTCAAGTAAATAATTACAGCTGGCTTTTTGTAAAGCATCGAGGACGTCGGCTTCCGTAGCTGATGGATTCACGAACATTAAGTTTTCGCGAATAGTTCCGCTGAACAGATTAGTATCCTGGGTCACAAAACCAATCTGGTTACGCAGATGATCAAAATGTATCTCCGTTTCATCAAGATTATTATAGAATATTTTTCCTTCTTGTGGGCGGTATAATCCAACGAGCAATTTCATAAGAGTTGACTTACCACTTCCGCTTGGTCCTACAAACGCAATTGTTTCACCCTTAGTAACATCAAAACTGATATTGTCTATTGCCTTATGAGATGCCGTTTGGTGTTTAAATCCTACATGATTAAACGAGAGGGTTTGTATATTTCCCAAGGGCTTTGGCGATGCAGGTTCCAGCTCCGGTTCCTTTTTCATAAGGTTGTCAAAATTGTTAAGCGATGCTTCCGCTTCGCGGTAGGAAAGAAGGATATTTCCAATTTCCTGCAATGGTCCGAAGACGAAAAATGAAAAAATTTGCATGGTGACCAGTTGTCCCGCATTCATACTACCACCAAAGATTAGCCACATCAAAATAAATAGGATAACCTGGCGTAATGTGTTTACCATAGTACCCTGTACAAAACTTATACTTCGAATACGTTTCACCTTTGCCAGTTCGAGTCCGAGGATTTTATAGGTATTTTTATTAAGCCTTTCTACTTCCTGCCTGGTAAGCCCAAGGCTTTTTACGAGCTCAATGTTCCGAAGTGATTCGGTTGTTGAACCCGCCAGCGCAGTTGTTTGTCCAACAATATTTTTTTGGATGATTTTTATCTTCTTACTTAGAATATTGGTGATAAAAGTGAGTACGGCAATACCTATAAGGTACGCCACAGGGATACGCCAATTGATAAAGATTGCGGCATAAACAAAAACAAACACCACACCTATCAACACACCAAACAAAATGTTGATGAAGTTGATCATAAATTTTTCTACGTCTGCCCTCACTTTGGTTAAAACCGATAAAGTTTCGCCACTTCGTTGATCTTCGAACTGTTGGTATGGAAGTTTCATAGCATGCTGAAGTCCATCGGTAAACACCCTCGCACCAAACTTTTGTATTACAACGTTTAGAAAATAATCCTGAAACGCTTTGGCAATACGGCTTACCATCGCTACCGAAATGGAACACAATAAAATAAACCATACACCTGGTTTATCCCATGTAAATGAGTAGAAAAACCGGTTCCAGTCAAAATTTTTCGACGCTGGCACTGTACTTCCCTGGTGGCTATTTGCAAGGTTGATTAGTTTGCCCAATAAAATTGGATCAATAAGCGAAAATCCTATGTTAATCGAGGCCATCAAAAGTGTGAAGATAACAAGCCATTTATGGGGCTTGAGATAGTGCAACAATATTTTCATGAAAGTTGATTATGAATTTTTTGAATAAGTCTGCAGTTACAAATAGGGTGCAAATTCGTGAAAAGTGACGTAAAGGCAGGAGATAACTCTAAAATGAGAGTAAATGACTACCTATATTTAAACAGGCACATTATTGGCAAGGCAATGAGGTTATAAAAGTTATTTTTGTTAAAACCTTAAAAACTTACTTAGGTAAATGAAAAACAATATAAAGGAATATCCTTTTTACTTCAAAAGTACGGTGATTATTTTTGGACTCACCCTCTTAAGCTTCGCCTTATTTAATTTGAAGGGGATAATGGCACCGTTAGCTTTTTCAATGATAATTGCTATTCTGCTAAATCCACTTGTAGGCCGCCTTCAGCGTAAAGGCATACCTAAGATAGTTGCAATTGCAATTTCTCTGTCGCTCGCCTTTATCATTGTCGGTGGTATACTGTATTTTATTTCGACTCAGATTATGAGCTTTGGTGAGAATCTTCCACAACTGAAAATTAAATTTAATGAGCATATCAGCCAGTTACAGCAATGGGTAGCGGCAAACTTAAAATTCAGCATCGAAAAACAACAAAAAGCACTTGCGGAACTTGGTAATAGTGGTAAATCGCTCCTCGGCACGGCACTCGGCAGCGCTTTGGGAACCTTAGGACTAATCTTCCTTGTACCAATTTATGTTTTTCTGCTTCTATTTTATAAGACACTTTTGCTTAACTTTTTCCACGAAATATTTGCAGAAGAAAACAGCGTAAAGGTTTCGGAAGTGTTGGTTGAGACAAAATCGGCAATACAAAGCTATATGGTCGGGCTCCTTTTAGAGGCACTGGTAGTGGCTGTAATGAATTCTGTTGCTCTGCTTCTTCTTGGTGTTGATTATGCCATACTAATTGGCGTTATGGGTGCCCTCCTGAATATGCTGCCTTACGTAGGCGGCATTGTGGCAATAGCGCTTCCCGTTATCATAGCGTCAGTTACTAAAGATGGGTTCTCCACACAATTAGGTGTTATCGGTGCTTATACATTTATCCAGTTTATTGACAATAATTTTCTTGTTCCTTTCCTCGTTTCTTCACGTGTTAAAATAAATGCGTTTTTTTCGATAGTGGTAGTATTGCTTGGTGGCGCGTTATGGGGAGTTGCAGGTATGTTCCTGTCAATACCGTTTGTTGCGATTCTAAAAATCATTTTTGATCGACTGCCTGAAATGAGGCCATGGGGCAAACTCCTCGGCGATGAAGTGCCTACAAGACATAAAGGAGAAATCTGGATGAGAAGACGTGAAAGAAAAGCTTCGCTTGCTGAAAAAATTCCGGAGAATACTGAAAGTTAGTATTTAGACTTCCACTTTTTGTACTCTAATTTATCATTCATCAGGTTCCTCCCCAGCCCTGGCGGTCAAGGCTGCGATACTGTATTGCCTCCGCTAAATGCTCTGGAAGTATAGGTTCACAGTTAGCGAGGTCAGCAATTGTGCGGCTAACTTTTATGATTCTGTCGTATGCGCGTGCCGAAAGATTAAGTTTCTCCATGGCAACTTTTAGCAACGATCTTCCTGCTGCCGAAATATGGCAGACTTCTTTTAAAAGTTTGCTGCTCATCTGGGAATTGGAATAGATGCCCTCGTGTAGAGCATATCTTGTTGCTTGCAGGTTTCTTGCATTAATAACCCTATGACGTATTTCATCACTTTTTTCACTATTACCTTGCGATGACAGTTCATTAAAAGCAACAGGCGTCACCTCAACATGAAGATCTATGCGATCTAAAAGTGGGCCCGAAACCCTGCTTAAGTATTTTTGCACGATACCGGGGCCGCAACTACAATCTTTATCCGGATGATTAAAATAACCGCAGGGACAGGGGTTCATGCTGGCTATCAGCATAAAACTTGCGGGGAAATCCAACGCTACTCTCGCACGGCTGATGGTGACTTTCCTCTCTTCCATGGGCTGACGCATTACTTCTAAAACGGTACGCTTAAATTCGGGAAGCTCATCTAAAAACAGTACTCCATTATGTGCTAATGATATCTCGCCTGGCTGCGGATTTCCCCCACCACCCACAAGTGCAACATCTGAAATAGTATGATGAGGACTTCTGAAGGGTCGCCTGCTGACAATGGTTGCATTCTCGGGAAGCTTGCCCGCGACACTATGAATCTTTGTCGTTTCAAGCGCTTCGCGTAAAGTTAGGGGCGGAAGGATGGTCGGAAGTCTTTTCGCAAGCATCGTTTTCCCCGCGCCGGGCGGACCAATCAATATTGCATTATGGCCACCAGCAGCAGCTATTTCCAAGGCACGTTTAATATTTTCCTGTCCTTTTACATCGCAGAAATCTACGTCAAAATTGCTTTGTGCTTGTTCAAATTCTGCACGCGTGTTTACAATGGTTGGTTCAATAGAAGTTTCATCTTCGAAAAACTTCACGACATCATTCAGGTGAGAGACAGCATACACTTTAAGGGCAGTTACCATTGCTGCTTCACGAGCATTTGCTGCCGGAACAATAAAGCCCGTACGACCTTCACGATGAGCCTGGATAGCAATGGGCAATGCACCTTTGATGGGCTTTACAGCCCCGTCAAGACTAAGCTCTCCCATGATTATATAGTCCTGCAGCTTTTCCGTATTTCTAAGTTGATCAGTTGCAGCCAGGGTGCCAATTGCGATCGGGAGATCAAAGGCAGACCCAGTTTTTTTGATATCTGCGGGAGCAAGGTTTACCACCAGTTTGGTGCGCGGCATATAATATTGATTGCTTTTAACCGCACTCTCTACTCTCTGCAAACTTTCTTTCACGGCATTATCAGGCAAGCCGACGATATAATAATGCTGGCCCTGGCTGGTTACATTTACTTCTACCGTTATTGTGATCGCTTCAACGCCATATACGGCGCTGCCAAAAGTTTTTACCAGCATTTCATAAAGATGTATTTCGTGAGGTTATAAAAGCTGGGTAATTACTCAAAAATTTGTGTGATTTTGGACGGGTTAGTAGTGTTAAGCCATTAAGTGCGGAACTACCAACCTCTTAATTTTTTCATGCAAGAAGGGCTCACTTTATATAGGAAAACATTATTTACTCTCGCAAACAATTTTATAGAATCGGCAGATGCTTGCATAAGACCGTTAGCCTTGTCTTGCCAGAAAGGTGTTATCTGAGCATTTACAAGAAAATAAACAGTTGAGTCCTGGATTTCACCTGTGTAAGTTACCGGCAGAAATTTTAAACGATTGGTTTCAAAATTAAGGAGATATTCATTCAACTCGCTCGTAAAATGATCAGCTGAAACAATAGTTGCTGCAGCACTCATATTCCGAGAAAAATTATTTTCTATAATTTTTTTTTGATCAAAATAGTATGGGTAGATGGGGTGTAAAAATGCCGCCAGGTAATTGAGGAAAAAGAACGCAAAGATGCTCATGCTAAACACTAAAGGATTGTAATTTCCAGGGAACTGTCTTTTGAAAAGAGGCACACTTATAAGAATTAGCAACATCAAAAGGTAAAGCAGCTTAACCGACCCGGGGTTAAAAAACGCAACGATAGTAGCCGCTAGAAAGCAAATGGGCAGAAGTTTATATCTGAAGGGTTCAAGAAAGTAGACCTGCAACATACGCGCGCCGATCATCGCTGCAAATGGAAGAATGAAAATAAAATGCCGTGGCGCCGGGCATAGTGGAACATATGCTTCCCAGGATATGCTCATAAAATTAGCCGACAATAAGAGTATGGTAAAAGCTAAGTAGTCGGATCTTTCTGCCCGGTAGTTTGTAAGATGCTTACGATATACCACCGCAGAAATAGCAGGCAGGAGCAAAAACATATCGCCCTGCATCAACTGGTTCCACCACAATTCGTATGCTATCCGGTTTATGGTAAATACCAGTGGCATTTTATCGAAACTGCATTGATTAAAATATCCCCCGCTTGTTAACACTCCGAACCTGTAAAATATATTTCCGGTCGTCAGCTGGAAGTATAGCAGGTAGGGGGTAATAAAAGCCAGCGAAAACAAAAATGAATATTTCCAAAAGTCCGGATTATATTTTTTCCATAGATCTTTTAAATAAAAAATCAGGAAAAGTGGTAGGGCAATAATGATGGTTTCCTTGGTGATGATTGCAAGAAATAATCCGGCAGCAAAGGTTAATGCATGGTAGCGCACTTTTCCCTGATCTGCTCTGAATTCTCGATACGAACAATACATCCATAAAATCGCAAGGCACATAGTTGCATCCGGTAGAAGACGGTGCATATTTTGCACAACAGTATGTGAAAGAAAGAAGAGGGTAAGCATGAGGAAAAAGTAGCTATTCCCCGTCGACTTTCTGTTCCAGTACAACAAAATACCACATAAAAAGAAACTGATCAAGGATACTAATGCAGGTGTTATAGTATTAATACCGAAAAGTTTGAACAATAGAGCTGCTGGATAAACAGTTGACCAGCGTAGTTGAAAGTGATCAGTAGCTGCGTCGAAGTTTAAGCCGTGCCTGGCAATTTCCATCGCGTGGCGGGCATAATTCACATCATCATCATTATAGTATCCCGAGAAAGTAAATACAACGTGAAGTGCCATCATTACAAAAAAAAGCGCGAGAATGAGCTTTTTCCCGCTTTGCCTCATCGGCCATCTCGCTGTAAATGTTAGAAACTTGTTTAGGATCATATCTCAAAAGAAAACATGTATTTTGAAAATCAAATTTATCGCACTGCGAACAACGCAGTTCTTATATTTATACGGCACTTAAATTATCTTTACTTACTTTACAAACGGTAAGATACAAAGTAAATTTACCGCAACTCTGGCCCTTACATTGCATCACTTGACAGCTTAATTTAAATGGCTTTAAATATTACATCACTTAACAGCGGAAGCAATGGCAATTGTTATTACATCGGCAACGAGCATGAAGCCGTATTAATCGACGCGGGCCTCACGTGCAGGGAGACTGAAAAGAGAATGTTAAGGCTTAACTTAAAAATGAATAAGGTCAAGGCCATTTTTATTTCGCACGAACATGGCGATCATATTAAGGGCCTCGATGTTTTGGCTCATAAATTTTCATTACCCGTTTACATAACAAGCAATACATTACGCGGTTGCCCAGCTCTGAGAAAAGAATTGGCGGTTAATTTTATAGCACACGAACCGATAAACATTGGGAAATTGTCAATTACAGCATTTCCTAAACTTCATGATGCCGCAGATCCGCACAGTTTTATTATACGCTGTAATGAGGTAACTATCGGCGTGTTTACTGACATTGGCACTCCATGTGCCCATCTTATTACCTATTTTAAACAATGCAATGCGGCTTTTTTAGAATCAAATTACGATGAGGGCATGCTGGATATTAGTCGATACCCGTTTTTTCTAAAAAATCGGATCAGTGGGGGCAAGGGGCACCTTTCCAATAAACAGGCACTGGATCTTTTTATTACTCACCGTCCTAAAATGATGTCGCACCTGTTGCTTTCTCATTTATCGAAAAATAATAATTGCCCAGATCTTGCCCTGGAACTTTTTAAGCCACATGCCGGCCGTACAAAAGTTATTGTAGCTTCCAGGTTTGTGGAGTCACCCGTGTTTCGTATTACCAACGAGGGAGCATTTATTAAGCCTGTTTTGCCTCACGTAACTTCAACTCAACTAGCCTTTTTCTAAAGGTCCTCTAGCATCTTAACAACTCCCTCTTTCCGTAGAATTAGATAACCAAGCCGATCGTCGCTTATGCCATTTCGAAGTTGGTAATTAAAACTTAGCTGATCATCGACGACGGTTGTTTCAAAATAGTTGAAACTAATGTTTGGATATCGCCTTAATTCATCTCCGATTTCATACAGATGTGTTGATAAAATAAACAACGAATCGGTTATCTTTAAAAATCCCTCGATTACTGCCGTGCTGCATTTCATAGCATCCTGTACGTTAGTCCCTTTAAAAAGTTCATCAATCAATATCAGCCACTTTTTTCCGTCGCTAACTTTTTTAACCGTGGCTTTGATTCGTTGTACTTCATTAAAAAAATAACTTTCACCTTTCATGATGTTATCGATTACATTAATGTTGCTCAACATTCCATCAAATACACTAAGTCTCATTTTTTTTGCAGGTACACCCATACCCGTATGAGCGAGAAAGACCGCGCCTCCTACAGCCTTTATAAAAGTACTTTTACCAGCCATGTTCGCGCCTGTAAGGAATAGAAAGTTTGTACGGTCATCAAGTTTTACATCATAAGAAACAGGGTTGTTAAGCAATAAGTGATACAGACCATTTACTTCAAGCGTAGGTTGCCTGGACTCTATGATCTCAGGGTAAACAAGGTTAAGTTTAAGTACTGCCATTGACATACCATACCAGGCATCAATGTGGGCGAAAATATGGAGAAGTTCCAAAAGGCTATGACGATAATTATATTTGATGAAGTGAGCCAGCTGAAGCATTTGCGTAGAAGGTATGTCCCCGGATTTTGAAAAATCATTCAATAAAATCAGCTGCGGCTTATCTAAGATCTTCCGCGCATCCGAAAGTTTACTTTCAAGCAATACGGGCGTGCCTGGTTTGGAAAAATGTTCAACAAGTTGTAAGACACCTTTTAGAAAGTCGAAGCAATGGGTAATGGAATACTTTATAAGCGAGTAGTCATGGGTATTGATGAGCTTATAACTCAGCGTGGAAATTTTCGACGGACGTGAAGGGATGGCTTCGATGTTGGCTTCAAAAAACCTTTCAACCATAATGATTGTTCCGTTACTAATCTGCTTAGGCCAGTGCTTGGATTCACGCGAAAGAAACATTAGTGTTTGCTGAACAGCATAAATCTCGATTGCTGTGGAAAGCGGTTTACTGATATTCTTTTTTAGTTGCTCAACGCCGCGGCTTGTTATACTGTGGTTTATTTTGCTAAAAATTGATAACTCTTCCTCGGTATTAAAAATTGCAAGATCATTAAGTGTTGTTTTATCTACCTCCATTTGAATATTTTACCTGTTAAACTTCAGCCGCTCGCCCCTATAAGAGTCAATTACTTTCCCCTTTTCATAAACAATATTTCCATTTACCATAGTTGCGTCAATACTTGCGGGGAAATTGAAGCCCTCTAAAGGACTCCAGCCGCATTTATACAATAGGTTTTGCCGGCTAACCTGGTTAGCTGCTTTAAGATCTACCATTACCAGATCAGCCTGATAGCCTTCCCTGATATAACCCCGGTCTTCAATACCAAAACAATCTGCAACTGCATGGCTCATTTTCTCTGCAATTTTTTCAAGCGTTATGGCGCCCGCTAAATGATAATGCAACATGAGTAGCAGCGAATGCTGAACAAGGGGCAACCCTGCATGCGCATGTTCATAGGGCCCGTCTTTTTCAGATAAAAGGTGTGGTGCATGATCAGTAGCAATAACATCAAGCCTGTCGTCATGCAAAGCTTTCCAAAGTGCCACTTTGTTATTCGCTGATTTTATGGCGGGATTACATTTTATTTTGTATCCAAGGTTATCATAGTCTTCTGCAGTAAAATGCAGATGGTGCACACAAACCTCGGATGTAATACGCTTCTGCTTTAACGGGAGCATATTACTGAATAGTTGTAACTCTTTTTCGGTGCTAATATGCAGGATATGTAAACGACTGTTATATTTTTTTGCAAATTGGATAGCAACTAGCGATGACTCAAAACATGCTTCCGCATCGCGAATTATAGGGTGATCAGAGGGTTCAAGATTTGTCTTTTTTCCTTTAAGATTCTCATAATTCCTCCTGATAATTCTCTCATCTTCACAATGGGTAGCTATCAGCATTTCGCTTTCGCTAAAAATTCGGTTTAAAGTATTATGATTGTCTACCAGCATATCTCCTGTACTGCTTCCCATGAAAATCTTCAAGCCGCAAATCGATGCCCTCATTTGGGAAGCCCTCAAAACCTCGTCCACGTTTGTATTACTCACACCCATATAAAATGAGTAGTTCGCAACAGACCCCCTCGCTGCAATAGCATATTTTTCTTCCAGTATTTCCAGTGTTAACGCATTTGGAATAGTATTAGGCATCTCCATAAAACTGGTGGTGCCCCCTGATACAGCTGCACGGCTTTCTGAGGCAATTGTTGCCTTATGGGTAAGCCCTGGCTCCCGAAAATGGACCTGATCATCGATAACACCAGGGAATAAATACCTCCCATCTCCTTTAATTTCTTTTATTAAGCCAGCATCTGAAATATTGGACCCAATCCTGGCAATTTTGCCATCTTTAACGAGTACATCCGCCTCCGTAATTTTCCCTTCATTTACCACGCGGATGTTCTTGAAAAGATATTTTTGCATACCTTGAATTTTAACAGCATAAATAATCAGACTAACAATATGCAAATTATAAAAACCTTATTCAAACTGCTTGTTTTTGTTTTCCCTTTGACCTCTGCAGCTCAGTCAACCTACCTCTACCAGAGCGCTAAAGAAACCCGGTTCATTGAGCGAATGGAAATCAAACAACAAAAAAATACTAACCTTAATTTCTCATCCCTGAAGCCATTTAGTCGAAAATCGATTGTGAGAGAAGCTGAATTTTTAGACAGCGCTAGGATGGGATATTCCGATTCTGCAGGAGTGGATATGCATCACGAATGGACTGATCTTGACCTGACAGCAGTGGATGAATACAATCTTAAAAGTTTGTTGATGAATAATAGTGAATGGGTGACCGTTCCCCATGATTTTGGTAGCAGAAAACCATTGTGGAAGAGTTTCTATAAAACACCTGCCAACCTTTTTGAAGTAAATACGCCAGATTTCTTTCTCGCCGTAAATCCTGTTTTGCAAATCAGCGAGTCAATTGAACGGGGTAATAAGGAAAGAGTTTTTTTAAACAGCCGAGGTGTAAATGTTCGGGGACTTATAGGCAGAAAAGTAGGATTTAGTTCATTCATTACTGAAAACCAGGAAAGAGGCCCGCAATTTTTCCAGCAACAAGTAGCGGCATTAAGAGCAGTGCCAGGGAATGGGTTTTATAAAACATTTAAAACTACAGGGGTTGACTATTTTGATGCCAGGGGCTACATTACTTTTAACGCGGCCAAATTTATTGACTTTCAGTTTGGATATGATAAAAATTTTATTGGCAATGGTTACCGTAGTTTGTTTTTGAGCGACTGGGGGAATAGCAATCTTTTCCTTAAAGTGAATACTAAGATCTGGAAGCTTAACTACCAGAACCTTTTCATGGAGCTACAGCCTCAGTTTACAAAAACTTCGGATACGCTTTTAGACAGGAAATATGCAGCAATGCATCACCTGAGCATGAATGTAACGAAGTGGCTAAACCTGGGCGTCTTTGAAGGAATAATCTTTGGAAGGCGGAATCGTTTCGACTTCCAATATCTAAATCCAATTATTTTCTACCGTCATGTAGAGGGCACAATCGGCAGTCCTGATAACGCAGTTGCAGGATTTGATTTCAAAGCCAATGTTGCTCATCGTATCCAGTTATACGGACAATTTTTGCTGGATGAATTCAGGTTGAGCGATATACGCAACAATCCCACATCATGGGCTAATAAATTCGGCATTCAACTGGGAGGAAAGTATGTTGATGCGTTCGGTTTAAAGAATCTTGACCTTCAGTTTGAAACGAACCGGGTGCGCCCTTTTACCTACTCGCATAACGATACTACGGCGAACTATACGCACTATAATCAACCACTAGCTCACCCTCTTGGTGCAAATTTCCAGGAATTTATTGGAGTAATGCATTACCAGCCCGCGCCTAAATGGAATATAGATGGAACATTGATCTATTATTATAAAGGCCTCGATAGTGCAAATACAAATTACGGTGGAAATATTTTCAAAAATTATGTAACCAGGTCAGGCGAGAATGGATTCAAGGTAGGCAGTGGAGCAAAAGCGACCTGTGTAAACTTTTTTATGACTGTTTCCTACGAAGTAAAACAAAACTTGTTTTTAGACCTCTCCTTTCAACAGAGAAATTATAAAATCGCTGGTGTAAAGGGTGCAAATAATACTTCGCTTTTAACTGCAGGCGTTAGACTAAACATGTTTAAAAGAGTGTACGACTTTTAATCATCAATCTAAACAATGTTACTCCACGGTAAGAGAAAAAGTAATGGTCCGGGAATTTACCTTATCAATTACATTGGAGTATTTAAGGTCATTGTCGCGCAAGTGTACATTATTCAGGCCATAACTTAGTTTGAGTTCAGGCGTTAGCACAAAAACAGGAAAATAAAGATGAAAGCCGATGCCGGTTTCAATTCCATAATCTAGCTTTTTCAATTTAATTAATTCCTCATTTCCTTTAGCAGCTTTGCTGGCCGCAAAATCATATTCTATTTTACCCCCCGCCATCATATAGACCTTAAAATTAGCGATTCGGTCACTGCTGAATTTTAATTGAACAGGAAGAGCAAGGGTGATACCCTGCACTTTTTTAGTAGTAACATTTGATTCCCCGGCAGGCTTGTCTGGATAGGTAAGATTGTATTGGAAAGCTTTTTCAGTAAACACAAGGTCCAGCGGATAAGTTCGAATGTCCCAATGTTGGCCCAGATTCAAATTCACTAGCCAGGCAAGATTAATACCAGTACTATTAAGGCTTTCGACGGCTGTTATCGTATCATTCACCCCGCCAGTTGGAAGCGTTAGAAACCTGGGGTGGAAGCTGAAACTATAGTGTGAACGGTTTGCACCTACATTAATACCAAAATGTATTCGTCGCAGATCATGATCCGGAAGATTTAATTCTTTGTCGCTGTTAAACTGTGCCATTGTTGCCAACGGGCTTACCAGAAGAAAAATTAAGATATATTTCATTTTTGTCCGCAATAAATACTACAAATGCCGAGGCTCAAAGGCTGGCTTTGTATGTTGTGATATCCTGTATTAACTAAAATTTGGGTAAAGTTTTTTCCTTCAGGAAACTTTTTAATTGATGCGTCTAAATATTGATATGCGCTGCGGTTTTTTGAAAATAACTTGCCCATCCCAGGGGCCACGGTTTTCATGTATACGTTGTAGAGAGTTTTTATTACCGGTAATGTAGGCTTACTAAACTCAAGCACAACTAATTTTCCACCTGGTATTAAAACCCGAAGAATTTCAGTTAAACCCTTTTCAAGGTGCTGAAAATTTCTAACTCCGAAAGCCACGGTGACTGCATCGAACGAATTATCCGGAAATTTTATTGCTTCTGAATCTCCATTTAACAGTTCAATTGATTTTTGAAGACCAAGTTTTAAAACTTTTGTTCTTCCAATTTCTAACATTCCTTCGCTTATATCTATACCAATTATATGTTCTGCTTTGAGCAAACGTGATGCCATAATTGCTACGTCCGCAGTGCCCGTTGCTACATCCAAAATGCGTTTTGGATGCAGATCTTCAATATAACTGAGCGCCTTCTTTCGCCACATCATATCAGTACCGGCGCTTAAAAATCTATTTAAAAAATCATACCTAAAAGCGATGTTATCAAACATTTCTGCAACCTGCTCCTTCTTGCTAAGCGACGAACCCTCATTCGGTACTATCTGATCATGATCATATTTTGTCATATACGTATGCAAATATAAGCCATATACTAAACTGCGTTTGTTTCTAAAAGATCTTTTGCAGCAGTATTAAAGTTAAATTTGCACTTATTTAAAATTTCACATGCATATTAAGAAAGCGGTTTATAACATTAGCAGCCCGGATTTTGAAAAATGCCCGTTACCTGACAAGCCTGAATTCGCGTTTATCGGCCGAAGTAATGTAGGGAAATCTTCGCTTATCAATATGATATGTAATAATGAAAAACTTGCAAAAACCTCAGGTTCCCCGGGTAAAACACAAATGATTAACCATTTTGATGTCGTAAGCGGTGCATTTACTGAAGAGAATAAAAAAACTGAAACTATATTCCACTGGTATCTGGTGGATCTCCCGGGATACGGATTTGCAAAAGTTAGTATGCGTAGCCGGAATCGGTGGGAGCAAATGATAGAGAATTACCTGCGCAAACGTGAAAACCTTTCGCAGGTTTTCGTATTGATTGATGCACGGCACAGTCCGCAAAAGATAGACCTCGACTTTCTGGAAAATTTAAAAAAATGGAACTCTCCTTTCAGTCTGGTATTTACAAAGAGCGATAAGGAAAATCAACGAATTGTAAGCAAGAATGTGAAGTCATTTCTTGAAGCGATGAAAAAAAACTGGCAATTTTTGCCACGCCATTTCGTTACCAGTGCTGTTAAAAAGACTGGCAAAGACAAACTACTTGCCTTTATAGATGAAACCAATGAAGAACTAGGAAAAAAAGGAAAAAAATAATCGATTAGTTAACTACTTTATTCGCGCAGCAACTGCTGGCAAAAGCTTCTGGCTTGGCCTTAAAAGCAAAGCCCATTCCAAGAATATATCCCATTGCTTCTTTTAAAGCTTCATTACTTTTAAAATTTGGGCTTGTATTAATATCAGCATGCACTTCCATTTCCACATCATATTGCGTAAACAGGTTACATAAATCATATGCGATCTCGATACTTTTTGCAACTTCAACCAGCATCCTTTCTTTGATACTGTATTTTATTAGAGTCTTTTCGTTGTGGATAAACATGAATCCACCCTGGCCCTCCCGTAGAAATACAATAACGGTGGCAAATTCGGTATCTTTTCCTTTTACCTGGCTGTCTGTTCCTATGCAGACCTTTAATTTATGGCCTGCTAAAGTTTCTCTCTTGATTGCTTCAGTAACGGCATCTTTGATTGGAAGATGAATCTGATCGCCATTGAATTTTCTCCATTGCATAATTTAGGGGTTTTCTAAATTTACGTAGAAAAAACACACGGTTATGTTATGTAAAAGATATTATATAAAAAAAGAGGGGGCTGTTAGTAACGGTGGAGATTGTGATTGGGAGTTGCTTTGAGGGTTTGAACGACTGTTTAATGTAATTTAATGATGGCAGGCATCTGACAATTCCATCCAACCGAAAGATTGGTGAATAGTGCGAAAAAGAGGGGCCAGTCCCTAACACTGACCCCTAAACTTACACATGAATCTACCTTACTGTCTTAAAATTCGTTCTGTTTGTTTATTGTTATTAGTTATAATTTGCATCACGAACATGCCAGCTGGCAAGTGTGAAATATCTACATTGTTTGTTCCCGCAGACCCTTTGCCTGTTGCTAATTGTCTGCCATTAATATCTAGTAACCGATAACTGTAAGTCTCACTTGCTCCAATAATAATCGTATTGTGAACCAAATTAGTGACTGTAAATAATTGTTTTGAAACGCCGCTTGCTTTCAGCGCTATTGTATTTGAGTATGCGGTTTGTTCGAGTACCGATATTAACTTTAACCGGTAATATAAAGTTCCGTTTTGATTTACATTGTAGGTATACATTTTAGCAAGAGCATTAACTTCTGCTAAGGATTTAAATTTTGATCCATCCGTAGACACCTCTACAGTCTGGCTTTTTATGGGATCATCTGAAACCACTTTCCAGCTCAGGTTATGCTTACCCGCTGAACTACTCCCTATCAAAGAAATATTATTAATTGCAAGAACGCCCATGGTTGCTTTTAGATTATAAGATCCTAAACTTCCATATTCCGACGTGTTTATATTTCCCACGCCAGAAACCACCGCGTAGTAACTCCCTGCGTTTAAAATGGTATCCGCTACAACATTCAGCTTATCTGTTGGATTATATGAACTTATCAAGACCTTTGAAGAATTATACAGCGATATTTTGATATCAAGATTTGCAGCAGTATCGCTGTTATTTATCCCAAATGGTTTTCCTTCTAAATGGAGGTTTCCTGTTTTAGATAGCGTAAATTTAAAAGCATCATTATCGATTGTTGTGGCGATCAAGCCATCGATAGAAAAGTTATCAGTGCCTGCATTGAAGGTGTTAGCATCGATTGAATCTGTAAAATCATCAGGCCTGTAACCGAAGCCATTGTTAGATGTGATGATGGTCAAATTGTCTTGTGTACTTGAGCAGCCGTACGGGGTAGGGCCATCGTTCCACCCAGTCATATTTTTGTAATAACTATTACCCATAACCGGTGCCCAGCCAATCTCGCCTGATCCTGATCCCTGGCTATATTGATCGGTAAGCGTACAATTGCTGTCATAGCTCGACTGATGAGAAAGACCCACTGTGTGTCCGCCTTCGTGTGAACAACACTCTGCAATATATTTTGGATAATTTGCAAGCCTGTCGGTAAATACAAATCCAGGAGTATCGTCCCCCCAGGTGAAAGATCCAATGTAGGAAACCCCGCCAACGCCTTGATACCATGCACTTGTTGGCGTTACGATTAACCTGATCCGGCGGGTTAAGGGAGCTGCTAAAAATTTAGTGGAATCGGTAGTAATGTTTATATTGAAGGGGCGGTAATCTTCGGAAACGCGTTCAAAGATCTCAGTTATTTGCGAACCTGTCATACCGCTCGCTGCACACATCAACGTCGCTCCATTATTCCATGCATATGATTTGACAGTTTGCCCGTCAAAGTCAAGAAAGATTGTTGCGGTTGCAGTTGAAAGACTATTTAATTTTGGTAATTGTGCGATACTCTTAAGAGAAATGAGAAGTGAGAAAACAAGAAAAAGTATTTTAGTAAAGTTTTTCATTTTACATTATTATTTACCATTAGGGTGGTACATAAAAAATTTGTGCTTAGGATCTATTAATCAAAATAGCAGTTTAATAGCTGCAGTCCGGAAGAATTCGCGCTGTTTCGAATTTTTGCAATCGGTAATTTCCGGATGCGTCCGTTTTTATTTCATAACCATCGGATGTCTGTTGGTTAAGGATGCGACCGGTATAAGAAATTGATTTGTCTTCGTTTGTAATTTGCGATATTGACAACAGGGAGTTATTAAAGCCATCCAGTCTTATGAGCATACTTTGGAGGTTCTGATATTTTTGATCATTGCTGATGACTTTTCCCCTGAGCAACAATGTTCCCCCTAATGCAATATTTATGCTTTCATCTTTTTTAGAAGTAAGGGCCACTTTTAGTGTGGTGCTGGAAAGCCCAATCTGATCAGGATAATCATTAAAGACCCTGGGTTTTAAAGAGGTTTTCGTCTGCGCGAAGGACATTGCTGAGGTTAGGCATAGCAATAGTCCAAGTAATGTTTTACTTAGCGGGTTCATGGTGTGGTTTTATTAAGAGATATTGGAGATAAAACTCTTAGAAGAAACGCATACCGGTGCAGCTTAGTATATAAATTGGAAATTTTTTAAGTTACGGCCCAAATTTAGAAATATTACTACTAATATTGATTGGTGCTTAGTAGTACCAATGTGCAGGCATTTAAGGTTTGAATTCCATTCTTTTCAGCCAGTTCTGCGAGCTCTGGGTTTTCAGATCCGGGGTTGAAAATGATCCTCTTAGGATGGAGTTTGACGATGTAGTTGTAATAGGACTGCTGGTTGGCCGGGTTAAGATAAAGGGTAACCGTATCAACATCATTTATATCGGGAGTTTCTGTTATCACTTCGAGTGTATTAATAATGCCGACACTTTTGCCAATTGGAATTACTTCATGCTGGTGTTCCGCTAATTTATT
>JANXYS010000472.1 GCA_025355935.1 Chitinophagales bacterium
AAGGTAAAAAATTATCTTTTATTTTGCAGGAAATAGGTCGGGAGATAAACACAACGGGGAGCAAAGCGTATGACGCAGATATTCAAAAATGCGTTGTTAAAATGAAGGATGAATTAGAAAAGGCAAAAGAGCAGGTACTCAACGTGCTATAATCAATAAATTATTATTAAAGAAATGGAATGGAAAGTTTCATCCAGGCGTAATTCTTCTTTCAGAAAAGCTGCTTTAATCTTTATTACGTCAGGTTTGATTTATTCATGTACTCAGATAGACGTATTTGAAAAGAACATTCAGATTCCCAGCTATAAGTGGGATTCATCCTATACCGCCAGTGGCAGTTTTGCTATTGAAGACACCGTCTCTGCATATAATCTTTATATAGTTTTAAGGCACACTGATGCTTATCTATACAATAATATTTGGCTTTCAGTTGGGTTACAATCACCGGGAGATACTATGTTCAAGCAAAAAATTGATCTACGTTTGGGTTCAGATGCGACGGGGTGGGAAGGATCGGGCATGAACGATATTTGGGAAGTTCGAAAATTATTGAATGACCAACCTAAACGATTCAGGAAAAAAGGTGTTTACCAGTTCTCTATTAGTCAAGCTATGCGCGATCACCCGCTTCATTCGGTTATGAGTGCTGGCTTCCGGATTGAAAAGATTCGATAAGTTATATATATGGCAAACCTGTGCATATGCCTGAGAATAGGGTATGTTTAATAGAAAACATTTCTTTATTTTGCACTTAATTGAAGCGCGCTCCATTTTAATCAGGCACCAACTAAAAAACTCCAAGTGAACCGTATACTTTCAATCGTAACCATCGCCCTTTTTTTTTCGACAACCGTAAATGCACAAAGTTATGAATACGTTCAGCAGGGTGAATTCGGAGTTACGGCGGGAGTGGCTCATTATTTTGGTGACCTTAATACCAGGGCAGGGCTAAATCGTCCAAAGCCCGCATTAGGATTATTTTTCAGGAAACAATTTGGAAATTATATCGGGCTTCGCATTGCCGGGCATTATGCCCAATTGGGGTACAGTGATACTTACAGCAAAAATTCATACCAACAGCTACGTAATTTAAGTTTCAATACGAATATTTATGAGTTAGCCTTAATGGGTGATTTTAACTTTTTCCGGTTTGTCCCGGGCGACCCTAACTTTGCCTTTACCCCTTACGTAACCCTTGGAGTGGGGGTCTTCAGCTTCGATCCATATGCTTATCTGGCTGGCGAAAAAGTTTTCTTGAGGCCTCTTGGCACAGAAGGTCAGACTACGGGGTATAAAGGGCGGAAAGAATATGGCTCAACCTCTTTCTGTATTCCTTTCGGAGCTGGAGTTAAATATAATATCTCTGACAAGATAAATTTGTCTTTCGAAATTTCTCATCGCTTCACCGGAACAGATTATATTGACGACGTTAGTACAACCTATGCCGGAATTAATAATTTTCAGGCAGGATCAACGGCCGCACAATTACAGGATCGAAGCTATGAAATAGATCCAACTACCCCCTTGGGTGTGAAAGATCGTCAACGCGGTTTCAGTAAGCAAAAAGATCAGTATATATTTGCAGAGGTAGGCGTTTCATTTAACTTAAGCAGTTACCGATGCCCTACAGCAAATTAATGATAAGGACCAGTACAAATAACTAATACACCAGAAGGGTGTTAGTCACCTGGATCCCGTATTCGCCAAGCTGTGAAGCTTCCGCCTAACTTCAACTAAATTTTACTACTTTTGCCGCCGAAGTCAGGCTGCAAGCCTGACTGCTCATTTAAGCACTATGAGTTTACAGGAAAATATTAATAAGCACCGCCTTCCCCGGCATATTGCAATCATCATGGATGGCAATGGTCGCTGGGCTCAGGAGCAGGGAGAAGACCGACTTTTTGGCCATTTACATGGCGTTGAAAGTGTGCGCAACATTGTTGAAGGTGCTGCCGAACTTGGAATTCAATATCTTACTCTCTACGCATTCAGTACAGAAAACTGGGACCGACCGGCAAATGAAGTAAGCGGGCTTATGGAAATTTTGGTTGACACCATCAGGAAGGAAGTTCCTACTTTAAATAAAAACAATATTAAACTTCATGTGATCGGAGACATAAATATGTTGCCGGCAAATGCGAGGGAAGAACTTTCTGAAGCACTTGCTGAAACGAGTAAAAATAACGGCCTAAATCTGATAATGGCTCTAAGCTACAGTAGCCGTTGGGAGCTGGTGAATGCAGTTAAAGATATTGCAACCGATGTGAAAAATAATAAATTGGAGGCTGGGTCAATCACGCAAGATACCCTGGCGCAATATCTTAGCACCAGTAATTTTCCAGATCCTGAATTAATGATTCGAACGAGTGGGGAGTTTAGGATCAGTAATTTTCTATTATATCAATTAGCTTATGCTGAGCTTTATTTTACTGATACCCGCTGGCCGGATTTCAGGAAGGAAAATTTATACGAAGCCATTATTGACTTTCAGCACAGGGAAAGGCGATTCGGCAAAACTGGTGCGCAGATTAAGGGCACTCTTAATGATGACCAGGTAATTTCTTAGAAAATATAGCTCGACAGCCGAAAATCATCATTTCCAATATAACATCGAAATATAGCATCGTCGCTTATTAACACAATATTTCGAAGTTTCATTTAACAAATTGTTTTCATAAATGGGCTTAATTTGCCGCTCGTAAAATACTCTTGATGCAACGGATCTACCAAAACGCACTTATACTTACACTTTTACTATTTTCCAGCCAGCTCCTCGTTGCCCAGGTAGATACCACAATGTCTGTAAATCCAGTATTGCAGGATATATTCACTTCTAAAACTGCCAAGCCCTATACAATTGCTGCTATCAATGTGACCGGCATAAAATCCTACGATAAAAATCTAATTATTTCCATATCAGGGTTAGCAATTGGGGATAAGGTTCAAATACCTGGAACGGATGTATTTAGTAAAGCAATTGCGAAGCTTTGGAAACAAAATCTTGTATCCGACGTACAAGTATATTTTACCAATCTCCAAGGCTCTGACCTATCTGTAGAGATCGCTTTAGTGGAGCGGCCCCGTCTGTTAAATTTCAACTTTGTTGGAATTAAGAAGGGCGAAAGGGATGATTTGGCACCTAAAACAGGCCTTGCGAAAGACAGGGTAGTAACAGAAGACATGCGTCTTAGCGCTGTAGAAGCTATCCGAAAATTTTATTATGAAAAAGGATACAGGAACGTAGCCATAGAAGTAAAGGAAAGTGCAGTTGCAGCAACCCCCAATGCGCTCGATCTCACTTTTTATATTAATAAAGGGAAGAAAGTTAAGGTGAATTCGATAAACTTTACCGACAATCTTTCGATCGAAGACAATAAGTTAAAGAAGCAAATGAAGGGAACGAAGGAGATGACTAGAATTACTCTATTCCCTGATAAGGTTTTGAGTCCGTATGGCGACAGCACACATACTCCCACGTTTAAAGATTACTTAAAGGAGAAAGGCTATTTATATCCTTCGGTAACTAAAGAGTATCTGGATCCGTATTTTCGGTTTAAGTTATTCAGCGGTGCGAAATTTAATGAGAAGAAATATATCGAGGACAAAGAAAAACTGCTAAATTATTATAATTCAAAGGGATTTCGTGATGCTGTCATTGTAGCAGATACACAGTTTTATGATAAAAAGGGAAATATTAATGTTGATATTAAAATGAGCGAAGGAAACAAGTATGTTTTCGGAAATATTGGCTGGAAGGGAAATACCAAATATTCCGATTCTGTGCTCAATCTTTTTCTCGGTATATCAAAGGGAGATTCTTATAATGTAGACGCGCTTAATAAACGTCTTGGCAAACAACTATCAGCAGAAGGGGGGGATATCACTAGTTTATATCAGGATGACGGGTATTTATTCTTCAGAATTGATCCGGTCGAAACAGCTGTTTACAATGATACCATCGATTATGAGATTAGAATAACCGAAGGTCCGCAAGCTACATACGGGCGCATTTCTGTTTCTGGTAATGACAAGACTAAAGACTATGTTATTTTACGTGAGTTACGAACAATCCCAGGTGAAAAGTTTAGTCGTTCGGATATAATTCGAACCCAGCGCGAACTCGGCCAACTTGGCTTCCTTAATCCGGAAAAAACTAATCCTAATATTGTTCCGAACTCTGATAACGGTACAGTTGATATCAATTGGGAAGTAGAAGAAAAATCTGCAGATCAGCTGGAATTATCTGCCGGCTTTGGCGGTGGCATCGGCCTTACGGGTACTCTGGGTGTAACATTTAATAACTTTTCAATTAAAAATATTACTAAGAAATCTACCTGGGATCCATTACCCAGCGGGGACGGTCAAAAATTAAGTGCACGTATACAGTCTAACGGTAAGGCGTACCGTTCTTACAGCTTCTCATTCACCGAGCCTTGGCTTGGAGGGAAAAAAAGGAATTCATTTTCACTAAGTTATTTTAATACCAGGTATGCAAATACGTATGATTCATTTGGACGGTATTGTAAAACCTGCGGAAGTAATTCGTATGTTAAAACGGTTGGATTCGGGGTATCGTTGGGTAAACAACTTAAGTGGCCCGATGATTATTTTAACCTCATTTATTCCCTGAATGTTCAGCAATATCAACTTAAGAATTATGCGGTAAGTGGCTTTAATGGCATAACCAACGGTAACTCAACAAATATTAGTGCCAAGCTTACACTGCTTCGCAACTCTGCCGGGCCTAATCCAATTTTTCCCACTAGTGGATCTAATTTTTTGCTCAGTGGCCAGTTTACCCTCCCTTATTCATTATTAGGAATAACTAGTGCAACAGATAATCAGTATAAGTATCCTGAATTCCACAAATGGCGTATGAATGCGGAGTGGTTCGTACCTATTGGAAGAGGAAAAGGGACGGATAAAAACAAGCAGTTCATACTGAAGGCTGCGGCTAAGTATGGCTTCATCGGGAAATACAATCAAAAATTGGAGGTATCGCCATTTGAAAGATTCCAGGTGGGAGATGCCGGTTTGAGCAACACGCAGGCTTTATTGGGGTATGATATTATTGCCCATAGGGGTTACCCGATTTATA
>JANXYS010000492.1 GCA_025355935.1 Chitinophagales bacterium
CGCATAAGCAGATGCCACAAGCGGTTTATTTGTTTCAACCTGTTTTGAATAAAGTGCCTCGAATATGCCGGCTGAAATATAAGGTTGATCGCACACTGAAATAATAACACTACTTGTAAAAGGTGCTATCGCCTGTAATAATTTGATACCAGTATTGATGGACGAAGCCATGCCAGTTTCCGCTCGTTCATTTTGAACCAAAAAGGTTCCCCCGGAAATTTTTACGAATGGCGATTGCAATTCGTTAGTAACAACAATAACTAGATCGGCGCCCGACTTTTGAGCTTCGCCGATCGTATGTTCGAGTAACGTTTGATTCTTGTATTGCAGGAGTTGTTTTGATTCGCCAAGTCTTTTGGAAAAACCGGCCGCTAAAATTAGTATGGCTGTGCCTGGAATCATACGTTCATACTGCTGTTAACTTGAAATCTTTTCTATACTTATCCTATCCGCCTGGTGCATCGGATTTTCCAAATTTCTAAGTGGCAGTGCATCCTTTGCAGACAGCACTGACTGAATCTCTGAAACAATCGAAAGCGCAATTTCTTCAGGGCTTTCGGCGCCAATATTTAAACCCATTGGACTAAAAATGTGGGATTGTTTTTCCGAACTTACGTTGATGCCATTTTCACTTAGTTCCCGGAGCATTTGTTCGTATTTCTTTTTCGGACCTAAAATTCCGATATAGCTGATATTTTTTTGAAGAAGGCTGCCTAACACGGCCAGGTCGTATTTATAGTTGTGCGACATTAGAAGAAAGACAGTCCACTGATCGAAATGCATATTTTCTGCAACCTTTGACGCTTCCAGGTTTAAAACCGAACAGGTGGAAGCAAATCGTGCGGCTTTTGCATATGCCGGCCTCCCGTCAACAATGGTAGTTTTCCATCCTAAAATCTGCGCCATATTCACAAGGGGAATTACATCATTTCCACCACCGGCAACTATAAGCGACACCGGCGGAACGATGTAATCTATGAAAGCCGTGAGGTGCCGATCTTCTATCTTAAATTTTTTAATCAAGGAGTGTTTCTTTTGATAAGCTTCACCGATAATGGTAGTGAACAGCTCCGCAATATAAAAACTAAGGTTTGAGAATTGCTCCGCACGCGTATTTAGAATAACGGTTCCGGGCTGCAGACCTCTTTTGTCATCCATCGCAAATAAAGTTATTAAAATTGCCTCCTGCCTCCTTTCCGAGATTTTTTTTAGGAATTCAACCGGGTTTTTTTCATCTGAAAAATCGACAGGCTCAATCAAAATCTGAACGACTCCGTTACAACCCAGTCCAATACTTAAAGTGGAATCATCATCATCCATGCTGTCAAAAGTCACCAGCATGGTTTTTTTGTGTTGCATAACCAGCATGGCCTTCCTCAGCGTTTCGCCTTCGAGGCAGCCACCACTAATTGCACCTGTCAATTGTCCATTGTCCCCGATTAACATCCTGGCTCCTTCGCGCCTGTATGCAGAGCCTTCCACATGTACAACGGTTGCAAGGGCTACCGACGACTTTCTTAGCTGGGCCACTTCATATGCCGCAATAATATCTTTTATCTCTTTCAGAACTTTATTTTTTTAAGGCTGTTTTGTAAAGGATCCATCCCATGGCTCCAAAGAAAATTACTCCGAGCAGATAATAAATGCCTGTCCCAAGGATTGCTGTAAGATTATCTTCGAGGCTTACGGCATTTAAAAATCGGTTGCCGGCATCACTCCCTGATATAAATGCTGCAAGCACGCCTGAAACCGCTCCGCCGGCTACCAGGCCGGTCGCAAACAGACTTCCTTTACCAAGTTCTTCTTCCGTGGTGCTAGTGACTTCGTTACTTTTCTTCTTCTTCCGGTCGACTAAGGCTTTGATAGTTCCTCCTATGAAAATGGGCAAGGTTGTAGAAAGAGGAAGGTAGGCTCCCACTGCAAAGCTAAGGGAGTTTATCCCGCATAGTTCCATTGTAATTGCAAGAAATACACCGACAAAAACATATTGCCAGTCGAGGTTGAGAGAAAGTATACCTTTTATTAAAGTGGCCATCAACGTAGCCTGGGGTGCCGGAAAGGCCTCTGTGCCTATAGTATGATGAATGCCCTGTGCAAGCAGATCAGCGCTGGGTTTGTCAAGGAATTTAATGGTAAAGCCAATAACGATGGATGAAACAATAGCCCCGATAAAAAGCGCTACCTGCTGGTTCCTGGGCGTAGCGCCTACCAGGTAGCCGCTTTTAAGATCCTGGGAAGTTGCACCGGCATTTGCTGCCGCGATGCAAATCATGCCCCCAACTACAAGTACCAGGGGCTCATACGTTTTACCGGTCCAGCCAACTGCCATAAATATTAAGCTGGTGCCCATAACCGTTGCTATAGTCATTCCGCTTACGGGGTTGTTGGAGGAACCAATAAGCCCTACAATTCTCGATGAAACCGTTACAAACAAAGCACCAAAAATTAATACGAGTATGCCAATAAGTACTTTTTGAATGATGTTATTTCCTGGTACCTGGGGTAGTACTGCGATCAGCGCTACAAGGGCAAGGCTGCCTAAGCCCACGATCTTCATGCTTAGGTCCCTTTCGGTTCTTAGATCATCCAAAGCCTCCTGACCATGGTTAAGGTTGATAGACGTAAAACTACCTTTTATAGATTTTACAATTGTCGGAATGGTTTTCAGCAGCGTGATAATTCCACCTGCTGCTACTGCGCCTGCACCAATCTGCCGAATGAAAGCATAGTATATAGCAGAAGAGTAATCGTTAAAAGCATGCCCGGCAGCATTCCACCCTCCTTTACCTCCGTCTTTTGTAATATCGGCCAGGTAACCGAGTTTGTGGAGTTGCCCTGCTATAACATCGCCAGGTATCAACGTTGCAAGCAGGGGTATCAAAACAAGCCAGCTTAGCACGCCCCCCGCCACAAGTACGCCTGCAATTCGAGGCCCGATGATATATCCAACGCCAAGGTATTCCGGGGTGATCTC
Source organism: Chitinophagales bacterium (assembly GCA_025355935.1). Lineage (GTDB taxonomy): Bacteria > Bacteroidota > Bacteroidia > Chitinophagales > Chitinophagaceae > Ferruginibacter. The sequence continues at coordinate 2,975 of JANXYS010000492.1, forward strand.
ACCGCCCAAATTGGCCGAAGGAAAAAATTTGTTCGTTTGAGCTGTGATGTATTCAGGTGCTTCCGCCACAATACGAAAGATCTTCTGGAGAATGGCGTAAACGAAAGCAACACCTAGTCCCCAAAAAGCAGTCTTCGCAAAATCGCCGCCTTTTTCGCCGGCTTTCAATACATCAGCGCATGCAGTGCCTTCAGGATAAGGGAGCGTATGGTGTTCATTTACGATAAGGGCCTTACGTAGGGGAACCATCAGTAGCGTTCCTAACATGCCACCTATAATAGCCAGGATGAGAATGGTCAGGTAGTTAAAATATTCCGCACTATCGGGGGATGACAGGAACAAAAATCCAGGTAATGTAAACGCAACACCCGATGCGATACTTTCGCCCGCACTGCCGGTAGTTTGAATTATGTTATTTTCAAGAATAGTGGTTTTAAAAAACTTTCTTCCTAATGTTATGGCAATAACAGCAATTGGAATAGAGGCACTAACGGTTAGGCCCGCTTTTAAAGCAAGGTATACATTCGCCGCACCGAAAATCACACCAAAGAAGCATCCCAACAGGATCGATTTAAGAGTTAATTCTTTCATCACAACTCCAGGCGCAACGAACGGCGTGAAAATATTCTTTTCTGGCATAATGATTTTAGAAGGAAGGTAAAAAACTTTTTGGAAGTTTTGCAAGAGTCACTAATGCTTACCGTATCGAAGCATGAAATTTTAAAGGCATAAGATTTGCTGCAAAAAAGCGATAGTCTCTATTGCGCTAATTAATTTCTAAGATGGCAACTGCAAAAAAATCTTCCCCAAAAAAATCGCCCGCAAAAAAAACGGGTGTAAAAAAAGCGGCTTCTGAACGGTCAACTACACCCACCAAAAAGAAGGCCGCACCAAAGAAATCCGCCGCCAAAAAAGCCCCTGCAAAGAAAGCTGCGCCCAAAAAGAGTGCAGCTAAAAAGTCATCTCCGGCCAAAAAGAATAAACTTGGCGTAAAAAACTCCCTAGTTAATAATATCAACGCGCATAAAAAAGCGGGTAATTCAAAGCCCAAAAAAAAGTCAACCGTTACCAAGGGGCAATATAAGGACATGGAAAATAACTGGCAATAAGTAGCAGCGTTACTCTTATTTTATCCCCGTTTGATTCATACTGCATTGCAATCCTTAAAACGTTTTTTGACCTCAGTAATAATGTGCGCGTACCTAACTATCGGGCTGTAAAATTTGTATTAGATGCGAATGACGTATAGAGGTTTCCCTTATGTGAAACATAAGTAATTTAAATAAAAAAGACGATACCAGGTATCGCCTTTTTTTATAAAATTTTAGAACTGATTTATTTAATACCATGCATCATTTTTCTTAATTTAAAAGAAAGAAGAAATAATATCAATGCAGCTACGCCTGCAAAAGCTACGAAGATCATGAAATAGGTATGGAGGTTATCAATAGTGATACCAAGAAAAACCGGGCGGGGTGCGGTGGATGTTGGATCAGGGTACAGGGAACTCATGGTTCCTGCAAGTTTATTTCCTGTAGCGATAGCCATAAACCAAATACCCATCATTAGTGAAGTAAACCGGCCAGGCGTTAACTTGTTAACCATAGACAGTCCAATAGGGCTTAAAAATAATTCTCCAACGGTATGAAGAAAATAAAGCCCGGAAAGCCAGAGGATACTCACCTTTATGGCGGGGTTACCGGTTGTTCCGAAGGCTATAAAAAGAAAACCTAATGCGAGAAAGCCAAGCCCCATCGCCTGTTTCATAGGGGCAGGAGGTTCAATTCCTTTTTTACCGAGATATCCCCAGAGTCCTGCAAAAATCGGAGCGAGTATTACAATAAAGATGGGGTTGAAACTTTGGAAATAACTGGCCGGCATTTCCCAACCCATTACATGACGATCTGTTTGTTCGGCAGCGAAGAAGGTTAAAGATGCACCCGCCTGTTCAAAGCACATCCAGAAAAATATCACAAATAGCATGATGATGATGATGACCGACAACCTCGACTTCTCAATCTTTGTTAGCGACCGGTCTGTAAGAATTGCAAATGGAAGGCAAAGTGTCATTCCGTAAATAGCCGAGCCCCAAAAATCTACGCCTAGAAAACGGTTCAGAACAAAAATTGCTACTACTATTGAAGTGATAAGAATGATTACTTGTGTGGTACTAAAGCCTGTTTTTCCAGTTTCTGAAATGCTTGTATCCTTTAACTTGTTAGGCTGAGTTCCGAGTTGCTCCCCGGTTGCCGAAATAACATATTTATC
>JANXYS010000520.1 GCA_025355935.1 Chitinophagales bacterium
AATAAAGGTTAGTATGGAGATTACAACCACAACTGGAACAAAATATTTAGAAATTCGGTCAGTCAGTTTTTGAATAGGAGCTTTAGACCGACTTGCGTCGTTTACCATTTTTATAATGTGAGACAGTAGGGTATCTGCACCCACTTTCTCAGCTACCATCACAAAAGATTTCGTTGTATTGATGGTACCAGACGTTACTGCGTCGCCGCCTTTTTTATCTACAGGTATGGGTTCACCAGTGATCATCGATTCATCAATGCTGCTTTCACCTTCCAGCACTTTTCCATCAACTGCAATTTTCTCCCCGGGTTTTACACGTATGTGATCGCCGGTTATTATCTCCCCAATGGGAATTACTCTTTCCTCCCCGTTTTCAATTCGCGTTACCTCTGCCGGTACTAATTTTAATAACTCTTTTATGGCACCACTTGTTCTGCTGTGTGCTCTTGCTTCAAGAAGCTGTCCTAAAAGCACCAAGGTGATTATAACTGTAGCCGCTTCAAAATAAACAAATACGGTCCCGCTCATCGTTCGAAACTGTGCTGGAAAAATAGTAGGGAATAGCATCGCAATTACACTAAATAAAAATGCGACACCTGTTCCAATACCAATTAATGTAAACATATTCAGGTTCCAGGTAAGAACGGACCTCCAGGCCCTTTGAAAAAACATCCATCCTGCATAAAACATTACCGGAATCGACAATCCAAGTTGTACCCAATTCCAGTTCTGCTGAGTCATGATCTTGGTGATCGGGTTATTCATAAGCATATCCGACATTGCAATAAGCAATATTGGAACTGTAAAAAATACAGCTATCTTAAATTTCTTTGCAAGGTCTTTATACGTTTTATTTTCATCCTCCTCCAGAGGTTCTACCGGCACCAGATTCATCCCGCAAATAGGGCAGGACCCCGGGGTATCCTTAATAATTTCCGGATGCATCGGACAGGTATAATGAATTTTTTTCGCTGCAAGTGAAGCAAGCTTTTCTAAATTCATGCCGCACACCGGGCATTGCCCTGGCTTGTCGTAGGTTTTGTCGCCCTCACAATGCATCGGGCAGTAATATTTACTTCCGCTTTGATCATCACTTTTATTTGCAGGTATCGGCTTTGCGTGCTGATGGTTATGCCCGTTGTGCGAAGCTTCCACATCTGATAATTTATAACGTGGGTGGTTTTTTAGTGTCGATTGCAACTGCGCTGTGGGAATATGATTGTCCATATCTATCGTTGCCTCTGCCTTTTGGAGGTCGACAGCCACATTCTTTACACCGGGCACTTCTGACAATGCTTTTTGCACGGTTGTTTTACAACCATTGCAACTCATTCCGGTAACGCTATAGGTATGGGTCATACTGTATCTTTTAGATAACAAAGTTACAAACGCATATACGGTGCCATGTTATAAAATCATGGATTTATCTTGTAAGACTTATAGATCATCCAGGTTTTTCCTGCTGTTCTGCTTCAGAGATTTATAAAAACTTGGTGTAAGTCCGGTTTGCTTTTTAAACTGGTTGGATAGATAAGCTACACTGCTGTAGCCTAACTGATCTGCTATTTCAGAAAGAGTAAGTTCATTGTATTTCAGCAACTCTTTTACCCTCTCTATTTTTTGTGCGATGAAATATTTTTCAATAGTAGTGCCTTCCACTTCTGAAAAAAGATTGCTTAAATAGCTGTAATCGTGGTGCAGCGTTTGACTGATATAACCGGAAAAAGTTGTTTTTAACTGTTCGTCCGAATAATGCACTAATCCGACAATGCTATTTTTTATCTTTTCAATGAGCTGGCTTTTCTTATCATTTAGTAGATCAAATCCGAAAGATTGAAGAACTTCATTTAACGCTGTTTTTTTCTCAGTATTTAAATCTTCTTTTATCTCAACTTCGCCTAATTCTACCAATGTAGGGTGGAGACCGAACTTCAGCAATTCATCTTTTATTAATATTTTGCAGCGGTTGCAAACCATATTCTTTATGTATAATTTCATATATCCTTGTTATTACATCTTCATGTTTCCCATATCCATCCCTGCCATGGGTGAGGCACCTCGTTTAAAAATAAATTCGCTGTTAATCAAATAGGCGCCCTTTATCACAACCGATTCCCCTTCTTTTAACCCATCAGTAATTTCTATTCTGTCGCCGCTCTCCATACCGACTATTACCATCCTGTTTTTAAAAGTATTTTTGTCGGTTTGGACCCAAACAGATGTACTCTTGCCATCTCTTAACACGGCATCTATCGGCAGAGATAAAGTATTCTTCTGCCCCCCCTTCAAAACTACGTATGCTGACATACCGGGCCGTAGTTGATTGCTCGGGTTGGGGATAGTAACACGTATTAAATTTATTCTTTTCTCAGGACTGATTTCGGGATTTACGAACTCAATTTTTCCTTTTACTTCCTTGTTGATATCAGGAAGTTGAACAAGTACACTTCCATTACTATTTAATTGCGTAAACTGGCTGGTATACACCTGTGCCTCCGCCCATAGTGTTGATAGATCAGCCAACTGTACAATTAATCCGCCCTCATTAACGTAGTCTCCCTCCCGCACACTTAATTCTGTTATGTAACCGCTCTCGGTGCTGTATAACGTAGTAGCCGGAGGGGCTTTTCCATTTTTAGCAAGCGCATTAATTTGACCTTCGCTCATGCCCCATAACAAGAGCTTTATTTTAGCGCTTTTGGTAATCTGCTCA
>JANXYS010000010.1 GCA_025355935.1 Chitinophagales bacterium
CTCAGATGCAAACCTACCTTGAAGAAAAGGGGAATGGTAGTAAACAACTGAAAAAAACAAATTGCAAATAACAATTGATAAAAAAGGAATTTTAAAAATACAGTATCGTGGTAGGCTGAGATCGTGGAGGAAGCGCTTTTGTGCTCCCTCGGAGCGGTATGCTGTTGGGCGACACTAACTCGTGGAAGGATAATTACGAGCGTTACAGCAGCAAAAATATTGGTCGCCCCATCTACCCAAAATAGAAGGTGATAATTAATGGAGGCAAGCAGCCCACCAAGTGCGATACCGATGCCAAAGCCAATATTAATGGCAAGTCTTACCAGCGAAAAGGATTGTGTTCGATTTTCCGGAGTGCTGTAATGCGCTATAGCGGTAGCATTCGCTGGCCTGAAACTTTCATTCACCATCGCGAGAATAAAAGCGCTGATACAGATGGAGGAATATGTCTCCATTTCGCCTAAAATAAAAAACATGAAGCCACCAAGAAAAAGTGCCTGAAACTGTATAAAATAAAATCCAAACCTATCGCTCAGTCTTCCGCCAATAAGGGCTCCAGTAACGGAACCTAAACCGTAAATGGCAACTACCCAACCCCCCTGGGCGATCGTAAACCCTAAATGCCTGCAATAAAGGGTCATAAAGGCGAGCACCATCGTTCCACTCCGGTTAACAAGCATCACGATGCTTAATAGCCATACCTTTCGGGTAAGGCCTCTGTAGGCATTCCTGTATAAATTAAGTGTGTCCGAGAACATGATGCTAAATAAAAGTTTACGTTCCGTTAGTAAATGTGGAAATCATCCGTTTTTGGCGCCTCATTGAAGAGAGCATGAAATTCAGCTGGTAACCCTGCAAGTTTCCTTGTGGTGGTATTTAGCCATGCACCATCGACGGTAATTACAGCCGCCAGGGTTTCGGAGTTTTTCCACAACCGGTGCTCCATCGTCCAGCGGCTATAGTCGCCGGTGATTTTCTTTAAAGAAAGATCCACAAAAACAGGATCTCCAAAACGAAGTTCTCTTCGAAAGACACATTCCTCTCTGAATAGAATTGGGCCAATACCATGTTTCATTAATTCCGGCATGCTGAGTCCATTTTCAGTAAGAAATGATATCCGGGCATAAGCTCCAAAGTCGTAGTACTTCGAATGAAGCACATGAAAATTGGGATCAAGGTCCGACCAGCGTATATCTATGCTGCGAAAAAAAGTTTCCATAATAAAATTTTAATCCAAAAAAAATCCCTTTTGCGCAACGCAAAAGGGATTTGAAAATTTAAAATACTGTTTACTTGTACAGGATCTCATAATATTCTTTTGCCATTCGGTTACTATCAAACTGCCAGCGAACATCATTCATACCATTTTTTACAATGTCGCGCCACACAGTGGGGTTATCATAATATAAAGGTAGAATCTGGTTTTCTAAAATTTCATACAATTTATTGAGGTCATATTGATCCTGTTCGTGAACTGTAACACTTGAATAATCAATGGGCGGAACAACGAAACCATTGTTGCCATGATTAATAAATTCGCAGATCCATCCATCATTGGTACTGAAATTTACAGAGCCGTTCATTGCAGCCGTCATACCACTTGTTCCACTTGCTTCCCTTGGCACACGTGGATTGTTAAGCCATATATCTGAGGCCTGTTTCAGGCGCTTGCTAAGATCAAGCTCATAGCCGGTGCAAACAGCTATATTATCATACTTTTTACTGAGGTTTACCAGGTCATTAAAATCGCTTATTGCCGGGTAATCGACTGGATATGGCTTCCCGGCCCAGATGATCTGAACAGGGTATTTTTTGTTACTCATTAATGCATTGAAACGCTCCATGTCCTCAGTTAATAAGGCTGCCCTTTTGTAACCTGCAAAGCGTCGTGCCCAAACGATGGTTAGAACATCCGGATTGAATACTTTGCCTGTTTGATCCGCCACCAGGTCGAAAGCGCGTTTTTTCAGGTATCGTTTCCGATCAATGAAACTCTCCTCATTTTTATCATCTGCAAAACGGTACAATTGTTTGTCGGCCCAATATTGCCAATTTTGTGCATTCGTTATTGCCTTGATGTCACAAATGCCGGAGTACTTTCCCCACATTTGCCTGCTTACTTCCCCGTGTAACTGGCTTACGCCATTCGCTAATTTCGCAAATCGAAGCGCGGCAAGTGAATGATTAAACTCATCATCTGTTATACCAGTTAGTTCTCTTATTTCAGCAAGAGGAATTCCATAGAAGTAGCCCATCTTTTCACATAAGTAGATGTCATGCTTTTCATTACCTGCCTCCTCAGGGGTATGCGTTGTAAATACCAGTCGTTCTTTCAGCGCCTCGGCACTGCCAAACTTCTTTAAGAGATAGAACGCTGAACTTATTGCATGTGCCTCGTTGAGGTGATATAATTCAGGGTTAAAGTTAAGAAGATCCATAAGTTTAGCACCCCCTACTCCGAGTAAAATAAACTGCGCAACTTTAGTGGCTACGTTAGCATCGTACAACCTATGACAAATAGTCTGCGACATGTGATCGTTTTCCGGTAAGTCTGTAGTTAGTAAAAAAAGCGGGGCAGATTTGAAAGTTTCAGGGTTCAAATACATTGCCTTCACCCACACAGCATGACCGTGAATGTCGATTTGGAATTTAATACCTGTATCCTCCAGGAAATTATAAATCTTCTCGTTCCATTGAACCTGAAGAGTCTGATCAGGATTACGTGACTGGTCGTAATAGCCATACTTCCATAAAATACCAATGCCCACAAGATTTTGTCTTAGTTCATAAGCGCTGCGCAGATGAGAACCGCTCAGGTAACCAAGCCCACCGCTATAAATTTTTAAGGGTTGTTTAATGGCAAACTCCATCGAAAAATAAGCTACCTTCTTACTATATGCAGGATCTAATACATAAGGTACCTGGAATTGAGAGAAATCCATACTGATCGTTATTGGTTTAAACTGCAATATAAAACTGATTTCGGGTATTTAAACAATTTTTGATTTAAATGTGTATCGAATACACAAAAGACTTTAACTGCTTTAAATAAAACATCTCAATAAAAAAACTTAGATTTGTCTAACATTATCATTAGAGTGCAATAATGTTAATCATCAGGCACCCCAATATGCGGGTTACTGAGAGTGAGCAGTTAAAAGAAATAAAACGAATTATATATTTCAAATGAATTCAATTCCGAGACCCGACGATCAGTCATTAGGAGAGGTACATGGCACAATAGATACAACGCAATCAAAAAAGGGTTGGCGTAAAATTTTCTCTTTTCTTGGACCTGCATACCTGGTAAGTGTGGGCTATATGGATCCTGGTAATTGGGCCACTGATCTTGCCGGCGGAAGTAAATATGGCTATTCATTGATATGGGTTTTGCTAATGAGTAACCTAATGGCTTTATTATTACAGGGCCTTTCAGCCAGGCTCGGGATTGTTCGGGGCAGGGATCTTGCGCAAGCTAACAGAGAGGCATACCCGAAAGCAATTAATTTTGTGCTATATCTCCTCGCCGAAATTGCAATTGCCGCATGCGACCTCGCGGAGGTATTGGGTATGGCAATAGGAATTCAATTGCTTACCGGCCTGCCGCTTGTATGGGGTGTGAGTTTTACCGTACTGGATACATTTCTTTTGCTATACCTACAGAAATTAGGAATGAGAAAAATGGAAGCATTTATTATTGCGCTTGTTGCAATTATAGCACTTGCATTTCTGATCCAGGTTGGCCTGGCTAAACCTAATATTACCGAAGTTGTAAAAGGGTTTGTTCCCTCTTTCCCCGATAGCCAGGCTTTATACATCGCGATAGGGATCATAGGTGCCACCGTTATGCCTCATAATCTGTACCTGCATTCTGCCCTGGTACAATCCCGAAAAATAGATACCTCCGATGCCGGCATCCGGCAGGCCCTTCGTTTTAACCGCATAGATACTACCATTGCATTAAATATTGCGTTCCTGGTAAACGCGGCCATTCTAATATTAGCAGCTGCCGTTTTTTTCAAAAGCGGAAATTCGAACGTTGCCGAAATCAAAGAAGCTCACCGATTATTACCAGGCTTCCTTGGGAATACCGCTCCGATTTTATTTGCCGTAGCATTAATTGCGGCCGGTCAAAGCAGTACAGTCACTGGCACTCTTGCCGGCCAGATTATTATGGAAGGTTATCTCAGTTTGCGAATAAACCCATTATTGCGTCGATTGATTACCCGTTTAATAGCCATTGCTCCCGCACTCATTGTGATTCTGATCTACGGAGAAAACCGTGTGGATGCTTTATTGGTTATGAGCCAGGTTGTACTAAGCATGCAATTAGGATTTGCAATCATCCCACTTATTCATTTTGTGAGTGATAAGCAGACCATGGGCAAATTTGTGATTAATCCATTAACTAAAATTGCGGCATGGGTGATTGCGGCAGTCCTGATTTATTTAAATATTAAAATGCTTGTCAACGAAGCATTGCCGGTATTCGAGACTGGCTCAACAACTGCTAAATTGGGCATTATTTTAGCAGGCTTGTTTTTCGCATGCTTACTATTCTACATTATTGTGTTTCCTTTGATAAGCAAGAAAAAATCGGCAAAGTCTATAGACATGCATTCGGGGGCAGTACCACTTACCGAGATATTACTACCGACCTACAAAAAAATCGCAGTAGCACTTGACTTCAGTAAGAATGATGGAACTATACTGGCAGCTGCTCTGGGGCAGGGAAGTCAGATAAGCAAGTATTTATTACTTCACATTGTTGAAAGCGCCTCTGCTAAATTATTAGGTAAAGAAAGTGACGATTACGAGACGAGAAGAGATCGCGAAAGAATGGATACTTATATTACCCAACTTACTGAAAAAGGGTATTCAGTTACCAGCGAAATAGGGTTTAGGAACCGTATAAAAGAGATTGTAAGAATCGTGAAAGAAAACCAGGCAGATATGCTTGTTATCGGTGCACATGGACACACAGGAATCAAGGATATTTTATATGGGGCCACAGTTAATGCTGTAAGGCATGAGCTTAAGATACCTGTGCTGGTAGTTACCTTGTAAAACCCACAAGTTTCTCATCGAGAGAATTATTCCAGCGCTCCTGCATTTCTCTTACCTGGCCATTTTTTGTTTGACCATCGTAATCGTCCTGTAGCTTATTCATGATGTCGCAACATTCCTTGTAAATTCTTGGAAGTAAAACATTCACGTTGCTGGTTGTAACACCTGAATTTTTTACCTTATCAGCAAAAATTCGGGCGGCTATATAACTGATGTCAAAATGGTGTTGTTCGTGATTTAAAATATAAGCAGTCTTTTTTTCAGGCTTTACCCACGATTTATTTTTGCTGAAATAACAATAGATACCAATATTTATTTCGCCCTTACTGCCATTTCTCCTCATGGAAGCCGTATAACCGAAACCCGACATTGTTATGGCGGCTACTATTCCGGTGGTTTGTGGTGCACCGATAAAATCAGGCCATTGCAAATTACGGGAAGGGTTATAGTAGATGACCTGCGACGATGGAAGGCTTGACTGCTCCGTCCAATATACTTTAGTAGTTACCTGCGCTTTCGATATAATAGCGGTGATGAAAAATAAGACGCTTAAGACAATTTGTTTCATAGAAATATACTTCCACTACAAAAGAACAATCTTAATTGTAAATAAAATTATAAGGAACAATTATTACAAATAGATTAACACGAAAAACTTACAAAAGGTATTGTGCTTATCAGCACTATAATCCAACCCGGTCTTTTATTGCTAACTTGGCGTAAACCTTCGACACGATGCTGTCGATATCGTGCTTTTCCATACAATGAAAATGCTCAAGCGGACACGTACGCGTTCCATACTTACTGCATGGCTGGCAGCTTAGCTTAAGACAAATATTCTCGTAGATGCCAGGCGGCTGTTGCAACATAAATTTTGATCCGTAATAGGGCTCTACATCGAGATCAGGACTGGTAGCGCCCCATATTGCAAGCAACGGTTTCTTAAATGCACACGCAATATATTGAAGACCGGTATCGTGGGAGATCACAAGTTTGGATTGTCGCACCAGGTCGGCGGATTCATTTAGGTTAAATTTTCCGCAGGCATTATAAATTTTAATTTCATCAGCCTCCGCGATTTCATTACCCGCGACGGCGTCTTCTTTACCGCCCAATAAAATGATTGGATGATTGATTTTAATGCATAGTTCCCGCAATTTATGAATAGGTAATTTTTTAGTGTTATAAGACGCGCCAATGACTATCGCAATAAATCCGAGCCAGTGCGATGTGGGTATATCATGCTTTTGTACAACATCTTTTGCAGGAATGAAATAATCTAAACCCATGCCATCATTAACCACACCTATTGGTTCAACAGCGTCGAGACTCCTCTGCGTTATATGCCTGTCTGGCATTACATCGATGTATAATTTGGTGAGTAAAAATTTCTGAATTGAAAGCTTGTCAATTGTGTAAGTTTTCTTTTGTAACGCCCGCTTAATTTTAATACTTCGGAAGTTCTTATGCAGGTCAATAACATAATCGTAATCTTCAAGTTTAAGTTCTTCCAGGAGTTGGTCAACATTATTTTCGAGGTAAAAAAACTTATCAATGTATGGATTTCCTTCAGTAACTATTTTAAATGATGATTTTGTCAGAAAATGTACTTCAGCATCAGTAACCTGTTTTTTAATACAACGCCATACCGGGCTTGCCAGGACAATATCGCCGATTGAAGAAAACCTGATAATGAGAAATTTAGGCATTGAGCTTATTGATAAAATTTGGATTTATGTCTCGATGTAATTCAAGTCCTTATTGAATGTTTCGCTAATGGGAATAGCCGCTACAATAGTTATAATCATAATGATAATTGCAGTAACCCAGCCGGCCGTAATGTAATCCGTTACCCCGCGCAGACCCTTGAATAAGGGGAGGATGAGAATAGACAGCATTCCTCTCACCATATTGGGAATGGTAGTGGCAGCCGTCGCGCGGAGATTAGTACCGAACTGCTCTGCACCCATTGTTACAAAAATGGCCCAGAAACCGGTACCAAAACCTAATCCCGCACAAATCCAGTAAAGTGCGGAGGCAGAGCTGTTCCATAAAGAGGTAAAAAACAGGATCATAAAAAAAATAGTTATCCCATAATAAAGAAACAGCGCTTTCCTGCGGCTTTTAAACCACTGGCTAATCAACCCGATAAGAATATCTCCCACTGCGATGGCAACATAGGCGTACATGATAGCTTTACCAGAATCGATTTTTTCTTTAATTCCGAAACGTTCTCCAAACTCTTTGGAGAACGTTACCAGTACGCCAATCACAAACCAGGTGGGTAAGCCAATAAGGATGCTTCTTAAATACTTTTTAAAGCGCGGCCCATTATTAAACATCATCAAAAAATTCCCTCGCTGCACATCGCTTTTTTTAATATCTGAATACATGCGGGATTCAAATACGGAGATGCGCATCAGCAGTAGTAATATTCCTAAACCACCCCCGATGAAGTAGCAGGTACGCCACGGAAAATTCTCTTTAATAACAAAAGCCAGCACTGCACCTAACAAACCCACGCCGGCAACCATTGAGGTAGCAATACCTCTTTTTTCTTTTGGCGTTAGCTCGCTAACAAGGGTAATCCCTGCTCCCAGTTCGCCGGCAAGACCTATCCCGGCTATAAATCTAATTAATGCATATTGATCGGTGGTTTGAACGAATCCATTCGCAAAATTTGCAATGGAGTACAATATAATTGAGCCGAACAGAACGGATAGTCTCCCTTTCTTATCGCCCGTAATTCCCCAAATTATTCCGCCAATAAGCAATCCAAGCATTTGCCATATAATTATTTTTTCACCCGCGCTAGTTACCATGGCCGTGTTTAATCCGAATGATGTTAAACTTGGTACCCGGATGATGCTGAAAAGCAAAAGATCGTAGATGTCTACAAAATAACCAAGGGCTGCAACGATCACAGTAATATTAAAAAGATAATGCGGTTGCTTTTGCATAGCCGGCTATATGTTTTTTGAGTTAGGCAGGCTTCTTTTTTGAGAAGAAAAGTTTTATGATGATCGGGGCTGTGGTAACCAGAACGATGCCTATAACGATTACCTCGAGATGTTCACGAAGATCAAAATGAAAACTTCGCAGGAATAATTGCTGCAGATAGTGTCCTGCAAACAACATTAGAAATACCCAGGCTACAGAACCCGCCACGTTGAAAAACGCAAACTTCTTTTTTTCCATCCCGACAATACCTGCAACAATAGGTGCGAATGTGCGAATAATTGGCAGGAACCTGGCAATTACAACAGCGCCTCCACCATGTTTATCATAAAAGTCTTTTGCTTGCAGAAGATACTTTTTCCTGAAGAAGAAAGTATCTTTCCGTTCGAACAAAAAAGGCCCGCTTTTTCGGCCAAACCAATAACCAACATAATTGCCTAGAACACCGGCGGCAGAAATAATGACACCCAGTATAATCAAATTTAAAAACGATCCTGTTCCATGAATATGCAAGCCGCTCTCCACAAGATCATTGCTGTAAATCCCGGTAACAAAGAGAAGTGAATCGCCCGGAAGAAAAAATCCGGCGAATAATCCTGTTTCAGCAAATACTACAAATACGATAAACCAGATACCACCGAAAATAATGTAGAACATTGGGGTAAGGAGGTCTGTCCAGGAAAAATTTTTGTGAAGAGCAATCGTATGGTCTTTATCAGCATCTGCCAACGTGTAGGTTTTTGCATCGTAATCTTTACCCGAAACCAAAATTGTATCAGACGGGGATGCAGTAACCCTGATGCTTCCCTTATCATCAGACAAAAACGTTTTATCGTTTATCATCACCGATAGTTTCTTTACTTCGGCTTTATACTGGTTACGGAATGTTAAGGTCACTGAATCCTGGCTGAAAGCAGCTTTTACACTAAGCAAACTCAGGATTAATATCAAAAGAAAATTTTTCATCAGTCGTTCCCAATTTAATTTTTGCCTTCGGTTAATTCCCCTTCCCATTTGCTTACTACTGCTGTGGCCACGCTATTTCCTACAACGTTCGTGGCGCTGCGACCCATATCAAGCAACGGATCAATTCCAAGTAAAAGTGCGAGCCCGGCCTCGGGAATATTAAATGTTGACAGGGTACCCGCTATCACAACAAGTGAAGCACGTGGCACTCCTGCAATTCCCTTACTAGTGAGCATCAATATAAGCAACATACTCAACTGCGTGCCGATATCAAGGTGTATTGCATAACTCTGTGCAATAAATAAAGATGCGAACGTCATATACATCATGCTTCCGTCAAGGTTAAATGAATACCCCAATGGAAGTACAAAACTCACAATCTTATCTTTGCAGCCGAACCTTTCCAGTTCAGTCATGGTTTTTGGGAAGGCAGCCTCACTGCTCGAAGTACTAAAGGCCACAAGTATTGGCTCTTCTATTCTTCTCATTAGATTCAAAATCCTTTTGCCAATAATTAGCCCTCCGGCAAGTATAAGCACGGCCCAAAGGATTCCAAGTCCCAGGTAAAATTCACCAATAAAAATAGAATAAGTTTTTAAAATTCCTAATCCTTGTTTTGCTATGATCGCAGACATCGCGCCGAAGACCGCCAGGGGCGCAAAATTCATCACATAGCCTGTTACTTTCAAGATAATGTGTGCAACCGCGTCGAGGGCCTTAATAACTGGCAGCGCAATATCCCCTAACGCAGCAGCGGCAACTCCGAAAAAGAGCGCGAACACAACAATTTGCAGGATTTCATTCTTTGCCATAGCATCCACAAAGCTGGCCGGAAAAACATGATAAAAAAAGTCTTTTAATGAAAGAGCAGCTTTGTCAACCCCCGCACTTACAGAGCTGTCGGGGAGGGATAAATGCATTGCGATCCCTGGCTGAAAGAAGTTGACGAGAACCATACCTAGCAAAAGACTTACTAGCGAGGCACTAATAAACCAGAGCAATGTTTTACCTCCAATTCGTCCTACAGCCTTTATATCTCCCAGCTTTGCTACTCCAACGGCAAGGGTTGTGAAAACAAGAGGCGCCACGATCATTTTGATCAGGCGCAAAAAAATGTCTGCCAGTAAGCTTAACCACTCGAGTTTAGAATCCCGTGCTTTTGAAGTTTCATTTTTCTGCGCAATTACGAGTTCCTTTTCTTTTACGAGAGCCTTGTACGCGGGACCTGAAGAATCCAGCAGAGCGGTCATTTGAATATTAATTTCTTCAAGCGAATCTCCTAATAAATTCACCTGGTCGAGCACCGACCCATTTCCTGATGTCCCGAGAACTGTTTTTTTTATTGCTTTTATGTCCGTTTCAACCTGTGTTTTTTTTAGTGAAAGATTATTAAACCGTATCGTGTCGGAAGGAGTAATATAGGGTAACATTTTAACATGCAAAGCATCCTGTAAAACCTCGGCGTTTGCAATACGGGAATTCTCAGTTTCCACATAATTCCGGTTCAGGATGAATCCAACCACAATGCCTAACAACAATGCCAGCCCAATGAATAGTGTGAGACGGCTTTTTTTTGTGGCTTTGATTTCTTCCATAAGCAACTATTATATTTTGCAATATAGTATTTAAAGCTTGTTGAAAACAAGGCACTATAAAATTTGTGCAGGTGGTGGGGTTAATAGATATTTATTGCTTATTTTTCCATTCTTTTATTCATAAAAATTACCACACTGTATGAGTTTATTTGTAAAGAAATCCATTAAGGTTTTAATGGAAGAGGCGGGGGATTCAGAGAAAGGGCTGAAGCGCACGCTTAGTGCCGGTTCACTTGTAGCTCTAGGAATCGGCGCTATCATCGGCGCGGGATTGTTTGTAAGAACCGCTGCTGCGGCGGCACAAAACGCGGGGCCCTCCGTAACTCTTGGATTTATTGTAGCAGCATTTGGCTGCGCACTTGCCGGACTTTGTTATGCGGAGTTATCTTCTTCTATTCCTATTTCTGGGAGCGCATATACCTATACGTACGCTACCATGGGTGAACTTCTTGCATGGATCATCGGATGGGATCTTGTTTTAGAATACGCAGTAGGCGCGGCAACGGTAGGCATTGCATGGAGCGAATATTTAAATAACCTCCTTGTACAGGTCTTACACATGAAGCCCATAGCTTATGCATGGTGTCACTCGCCATTTGAAAACTCCGTCCCGGATGTAAATGGACTTGTAGAGCACGGAATGATTAATTTACCAGCTTTAGGAATTGTTGCTGCACTTAGTCTTTTATTGATAAGGGGAACACAGGAATCGGCCTTTGTCAACGGAATAATTGTAATCACAAAAGTTGCCATTGTTATTCTTATCATCATATTTGGCTGGCATTTTATCAATCCTGATAATCATACCCCTTACATTCCTCAGCCAGCAGTGTTTACGGATCACCAGGGAATAGACCATAACTATGGAGGAATAATGGGAATACTTGGAGCAGCGGGTGTTGTGTTCTTCGCTTTTATAGGCTTCGACGCAGTAAGCACTGCAGCACAGGAAACAAAAAATCCGAAGACTGCTATGCCAATTGGCATCCTTGGGTCGCTGGCCGTTTGTACAGTTCTTTATATTTTATTTGCGCACGTGCTCACGGGGCTGGCCCCGGTAGAGTTTTTCCGCACTACCGGAAAAGAAGCTTCAGTAGTTGCAGCTATAAATACCTACATGCCCGGCTACGCCTGGTTAGGAAAACTGGTTACAGTTGCAATTCTGGCCGGTTTCTCTTCGGTGATTTTGGTAATGTTACTAGGTCAAAGTCGTGTGTTTTATTCTATGAGCCGAGATGGTCTCCTTCCTAAAGTTTTCAGTGATGTACATCCAAAATTCAAAACTCCTTACAAGGCAAATCTTATCATTTTAGTTTTGGTTGGTTTGTTTGCGGCATTTGTGCCCGGTGATATTGTTGGTGATATGACAAGTATCGGCACCTTGTTCGCCTTCATCCTAGTTTGCGCCGCCGTTATTATTCTTCGCAAAACTGAGCCCAACTTACCCCGCCAGTTTAAAACGCCCTGGGTTCCATTTGTTCCCATCCTTGGGATAATTGTTTGTGCGGCAATGATCTTCGGTTTGGGATGGACTAACTGGTTGCGTTTATTCGGATGGCTTGCAATTGGATTTGTTATATACTTCGGATATAGCCGCAAAAATAGTAGACTCAATAATCCCCCGGATTAACAATTTATAGAAAGTTCTAAGGCAAAATAAAAGCTGTTTCAAAAGAAACAGCTTTTATTTTGCTAATTATATGATGGAATTATCTTACTTCAATTTCATCTATAAAAATGTGTGTATCTCCACCGGCGCCCTCATGCCAGGAAGGCAACTTTCCATATTGCATGGCTTTAATTTTTACAAATCGCGCTTTTACAGGCTCAAAAGTTGCCGTAATCTTTTTTATCTGGACATTAAGATCAGTAATTGGTAAATACTCACTGCCCCTGTAAATCTCATGATAGAGCTTCCCATCCATAGATGCTTCAAGTACTATTTCTTTTGGCACAACGATCCATGCCCGAGTATCCTGCAGAAAATTCATTATAACGGTATTAACCAGTTGCTGTTTTTTTAAATCAATTACTGCATATAGATTTGTTTTCTGGTAGCCCTGCCAGTTACCCTTGCGCCAGTCTGTGCTACCGTAAATTCCGTCAATAAGGCCATCGGCGCCGCCTGCATTGTACTGAGCGGAAAACTTGCTGCCTGGTATTAAAGACCAGTCATGATTGATCTTGTGGTATTGAGCGGTAGTGACCAGGCTCATCTTACCCGCCCGGTTTACAGAAATAGCTTTTAATACAACCGAGGTGTCAAAGCTTAGGCTTTTCCTGTATTGTATTCCCGACATAGTGGGAATTGAACCATCAAGAGAGTAATATATCCTATTGCCCTTTTGGGCGGTAATGCTTACTGTCTTGATCCGCTTAAACGGAATATTTCCCCCGTGTATCGTTGGATTGATTACGAAGTCGGTATCAATAACTTCTGTATCATCATTGGAAAGTTTGTCCAAAGCTGACGGACCTGAACCCATATTAAAAATCAGGTTCCCGCCTTTCTGAATTCTGTTATAGTCGAGGAAGACTTGAGACATTGTTATTCCATCTATTGCAAAATTCCGGATATAAAAATTTGAAGCAGTAAGGTTGTTTGCCTGCAGGGAAAATGATTGGCCGTTTTCCAGATTAATCTGCACTTTCCTAAAAAGGGGCGTGCCAATTTCATAATGCGTTGTTCCGGGTGTAACGGGGTAAAATCCCATGGCGCTTAGGACATACCAGGCACTCATTTGTCCACAATCTTCGTTACCTATAAGCCCATCGGGGTCATCGTGGTACATTTCTGAGATTACCTTGTGAACCCACGCCTGGGTTTTGTATGCAAGTCCGACGTGATCATACAAGTAAATGATATGATGACTAGGTTCATTGCCATGGGCATACTGCCCTATCAGTCCCGTGATATCACTCTGGTTGCGTCCGGTAGTTTGTTGGGGTGAAGCAAAAAGGTAATCCAATTTTTTAGCAAGCACGGCCTTTCCTCCCGTCAGCTTCATATAGCCACGGATATCC
The DNA here is from genome assembly GCA_025355935.1 of Chitinophagales bacterium. Lineage (GTDB taxonomy): Bacteria > Bacteroidota > Bacteroidia > Chitinophagales > Chitinophagaceae > Ferruginibacter. The sequence continues at coordinate 13,611 of JANXYS010000010.1, forward strand.
TGCGGAAAATAAAAGGAATATTGCCAGCTATTAGCTTCTGTGAAGTTATTATTTACCTCGCGTGGTTCAAAAGGTTCAATCCAGTCGCCATTTTTTCGCGGCCTCATAAAACCCGTTTTGGTATCGAGAACATTTTTATAGTATTGGGCTCTTTTACTAAATAGATTATAGTCATCCCCGTGCCCGGTGGCCTTCGCGAACTGAGCAATACACCAGTCATCATAAGCATACTCGAGCGTTTTGCTTACACTTTCAGATTCATCACCAGCTTCAATCACTCCTTTTTCACGATAGGCAGGCAACCCCAAGTGATTCCACTCAGCGCTTTTTTTCATTGCCTGCAGAGCGAGTTCGGTGTCGAACCCCCTGATCCCTTTCATATATGCATCAACTATGACCGACACGCTATGGTATCCAATCATACAATCAGTCTCGTTAGCAGCCAGTTCCCAAACGGGCAATCTCCCACCCTGCTGGTATTGCGCAAGGAACGTTTTTATATAATCAAGTGTTCTGGCACGATCAATAATAACATATAGCGGATGCGCACCCCGGTATGTATCCCACAAGGAGAAAACAGAATAATTGATAAAATTATTCGCATGGTGAATCTGATTGTCGCGGCCCCGGTATTGCTGGTCTACATCCATATTAATGTTAGGGGTAATGGCTGTGTGGTACAAAGCGGTATAAAAGATTCGCTTTGCGTTTAAGTTTGAATCATCTACTTCAATTTTTGAAAGTTCGTGGTTCCATTTTTTTACCGCACTATCCTTAATAATATCAAAGTTCCAACCCGGCATTTCAGCTTGCATGTTCTTCTTAGCGCCTTCAATATTCACCCCTGAAATAGCAACCTTTACATAAATATCTTTTGTTTCCGGTAAGTCGAACATAAACCATGCTTTTATGTTCCGGGAGCTATCAACAGATATACGATTACCCTCAATTGCCTCATCATTATTCCAAATTCCCCGCCCCACAATTGGCCTTGAGAACTTTATTACAAAGAATACATATTGGTTTGTTGCCCATGCTTTGCTCCTTCGCAAGCCCGTTACAGTAACACTGTCTTCAAAGTGAATAGATGACTCAATAACCTCATCGCGGTGCTTGAGATCCAGTATGATATTGTTGCCGGAAGAATTGGAGAACACGTAATGATGCATTCCCACTCTGTCAGTACCGGTGAACTCAGCTTTTATTTGATCATCTTCTAATGTTACACTGTAATAGCCTGGCGATGCTTTTTCAGTAGCATGGCTAAATCCACTGCCATAGACTTTAGGGTCGAAGGATGGTTTTCCATTCCCCGGCATCAGCAAGATATCACCATAATCACTTACTCCAGTTCCGCTTAAGTGCGTATGAGTAAATCCATAAATGAAATGATCAGTGTAATGGTAGCCGCTACAACCATCCCAACCATCAAGGCGGGTATCGGGGCTTAATTGTAACATGCCGTGAGGCAAAGTAACCCCGGGAAATGTATGTCCATGGCCGCCCGTACCTATAAAGGGGTTTACGTACCGGGTGTAATCTTTTTGTGCGGAAGCAGCAAAGAAAAAGAAGATATGAACGACCAGGATGCTTAGTTTTTTCATGCAGGAGTTTTGTAAGCACAATGTAACCCTGATAGATAACATTAAATACAATATAGCTACAAACAAATCTTTCCAGAGGCTTTAAAGCACACGAAAATGAAAAGCCTTCATTTTAAAGAATAAGTAGTGCTGTAATGGAAAACTCTTACCAAGCAGGCTCATCTCGAAATCAGCATCATTTTTGCTTAATGATGGGAAACGTATAGTTAATTAAATAACCTGATCATGGAAAAATTACAAAAATTGGAGTTGATGGATAAGATACTTCGAGAATTAGATGACCTTAAAAACAGCCAGACCTCTGTTCTTAAAAAACTTTCCCAGATAGAAGCTGATAACATCAATCTTGGGGTTGCATTACTGGAAAAGAAGTTACCGGATATCCATGAGGAAGTTGATGCCAGCCTGGTAATCGTAACTGCTTTAGTAGAAGAATTCCAGGAACACCGGGATAAATTTTATACCGACAATAAGCTGGAATCATTACTCGACCCTACGGCATAAACCGAAAAAAGAAATGGCGGTTGAGCAAAACACTCAACCGCCATTTTTTTATAGTTGCAAAGATTGCAAATAGGAATAAATTTCTTGTTTTCCTATCTAGAATGGAAGATCATCATCCATTGAAATGGGAGGGGCACTTTGCAGTGTTTTGACAACTGGTGGAGTATTATACCCTGAATTAGTAACATTTCCGGTATTGGACCCTTCATTGGTGTTGCCATCTTTATTAGCACTTCCAAGTAACTGCAGGTTTTGAACCCGCATTCTTAACGTTGCGGCTGGCTGGTTATCTTTATTTGTATATGGATCTGCCTCAGGGCTACCTTCTGCATAAATCATTTGACCTTTTTTCAGGTATTGGCCTACAGCAGTTTTATCAGTCCAATACGCACATTCGACCCACGTTGTCCTCTCTTTAGGATTTCCCTGAGCGTCTTTATACCGTTCCGTGTGTGCAACACTAAAGTTGATCACATTTTTTCCGTTCACGTCTTTGATAATGCAATCTTTCCCAAGGTTGCCGACAATTTGTAACTTAATCATAACTGTTTTTTTTATATTAATCGATGTATCTGGTTTTGCTAAAGTTATGCATTCCCCAAAATATCCGGGAAACTGTACTATAAATTCTGGAAATCTTTCCCAAAAACTTAAAAGAAAATATCTAATCAATTAGAAGCATAGCTAGAATCTATCAGGTACTAAATATCTGCTTTGCGTTCTTCTATCTTCAAAGTTTTATGTCCTTCCCAAAGCGCATACCATAAAATATTTAAGATATACCTTGGTCAATCCATTGTAATTAAATCTCTTTCTATCGATCGTTAAACCTCACTTTTGATACCCATCAAGTTGCATTCATTTACCACGAAACCAACCATTTTTCATTTGCAATCTTATCTTTCCAGTAATGAGCTTCTTTAAATTTTCCTTTTAATAAAAACTAAACGCTTAAAATTAATAAGTTAAAGAGGTTAACTGAGGGGTCGTGTTACAGCTTAAAAATTTCATTAAGAAACAAACACCTGCCTGAACATAGTTACCCTAATTCATTTTCTTTTTCAGTGTACTTACCTGGTCCTGCAGGTTGTTGACCAAATTGGCAAGGGAGTTAACGTCCCATCGCTGTTGTTGTGCTACCTTACCAATGACAACCTGTGCCTGCCATAATTCTATAATATCATCAGCATTTACCTGGTATGGCTGATATGTTGGATTATCACTTACGAGAGAAACCTTATTTTTCGTTTTATTATTTTTAACAATCCGCTTATATACAATCCCTTCGTTCCTGCTAACAACAATGTACGCGCCGCTATTTTTGACATCTTCAATTCCGCCTTCTACTTTCTCTCCAACAATTATACTGCCGCTTGGAGTAGGAAGCATACTATCTCCAATGATCTCGAAGGCACGGTAGTTACCACCGCTTAACATGGGAAGCGTGAATGTGTTTAACTCATCAATGAATTCACTGTCTGCATAACCGGCAAGGTAACCCGCCGCTGCTTTAACGGGCACGAAATGGATGATATTCCTATCGGCAGTCATCATCTTTTGCTGGCGGCGCCGCATCAGGTAGCTACCCGTTTGGTTGCTTAGATCTTTTAGTAATAATTCATCAAGACTCAATTTAAAAATGTCGGCCACTATCTCCAAAACCTCTAGCCGCGGATCTGCCCGCTCTTCTTCGTAAGCGCCAACAAGTGAACGTTTGATGTTAACCTTATTCGCAAATTCTTCTTGCGTCCAGCCCCGTAACTTACGGAGATATTTCAAATTTAATCCGGCTTGTGACATGATAACTAATTTGATTAGTACAAATATACTAACAATTTTAGTTATTACAAATTTATTTTTTTTTCCTTCCCATTTTAGGTTCACGCAGAGTTAATAAGGAGTGCTTACTTTTGCTCAAACTTTTTTCTTATGCAGATAGTATTATTCTTACATAGTCTTCTCAGGTGGGGTGTTTTACTTTTTGGCATTTGGTCAATTATAAATGCATTAAGGGGCTTAACTACTAAAAGCGTTTATACCGCCAGTGACAACCGTGCTAACTTATTTTTTATGATTTGTTGCGATATCCAGTTGTTAATTGGATTAGCATTATTTTTCTTTAACGGATGGTTCACCAAAGTACAGGAAGGAATGGGCACTGTCATGAAAAATAATACTGCAAGATTCTTCACTGTTGAACATGCCACAATCATGATCGTCGCTTGGTTCCTGGTACATATCGGACGGTCTGTCGTGAAAAAAACCAATTCTGATCAGGGTAAACATAAAAAAGCGCTGCTGTTTTTTGGTCTTGCCCTGCTATTAATTATAATTTCCATTCCATGGCCGTTCCGGGCCGAAGTTGCCCGGCCGCTTCTCCGTGGATTTCATTAATAAAAACTATAATGGCGACAAAAAAGAAAGAAATTCCCATCATCCTTATCACCAATGACGATGATATAACTAGTCCGGGTATACGAAGCCTCGTAGAAGCTGTTAAAGGCCTGGGAAAAGTTGTAGTAGTTGCACCAGAACGTCCGCAGAGCGGGATGGGACATGCAATTACTATTGGCTTCCCGTTGCGTATGAACAAAGTAAATTTCTTCGGGGATGATGTGGAGGCCTGGCAAACAAGCGGCACCCCTGTTGATTGCGTAAAACTTGCTGTAGATAAAATCCTTCACCGTAAGCCCGATCTGTGTCTAAGCGGTATCAATCACGGCGCCAATCATTCTATCAATGTATTGTATAGCGGTACTATGTCGGCAGCCATGGAAGCTGCCATCGAAGGAATTCCCAGCATTGGCTTCTCCTTACTGGATTATTCCTATGAGGCAGATTTTACAGCGGCCCGCCAAATCGTTCACAAAATCGTTAGCGCTGTATTAAGTAAGAAACAAGACAAACATTTTCTACTGAATGTAAATATTCCGATTGCCACACCTGATAAAATAAAAGGTATCAGAATCTGCAAACAAGCTTATGCCAAATATGAGGAAGACTTCTCTGAAAGGCTTGACCCACACGGAAAAAAATATTATTGGCTCACGGGTGTATTTAAAAACTTCGATAAAGGGAAAGACACGGACGTGTGGGCTTTAAAAAATAATTATGTAAGCGTAGTGCCGGTGCAATTTGACCTTACTAATTATACGCTTAAAACAAAATTAGAAAGAACAAAATTATTCGAATGATTTTTAGGAAAGATAGTATTCTCCTTGGGGCCATTCTGGGCTTCATAGGACCGGTTCTGGGCTTACTCATTTTTAAACTCACGAAGTTTTCCGAGCATACTGTTGGAGCGACCATTAAATATATGTACCTCGAACAGGGCCACAGAACATTATCAGTGGGGTTAAGTCTCGCACTTTTAGTAAACGCTGTGCTATTTACAATCTATGTAAATGCAAATAAGGATCAAACTGCGAAGGGCATATTTGCCCTCACCTGTATATACGGTGTCGGCATTCTTTTATTAAAGACTTTTTGGTAAAAAGGCTGCGAATTTTTAACATCAGCCTGATCATCATTAGCTAATCCTTAACAGAAATCATTGAAGTTTATTGCGAGATTTGTATTTCAATAATCAAATAAGAATTTCTCATAAGCAGTTAGTTTTGGTAAACGGAGCCCTTAGTCTTAAGGGCTCCTCTCTTTTATAAAGGGGCATCGAACAAGCCATTTACGAACTGTTGTTTATCGAATACAAGCAGGTCTGTTGCTTTCTCACCAACACCAATAAATTTTACCGGAATTTTAAACTGGCTCGCAATCGCGAGTACCACACCACCCTTTGCAGTACCATCAAGCTTCGTTATGGCAATTGCAGTAACATCTGTTGCGGCAGTAAAATGTCGGGCTTGTTCAAGCGCATTCTGACCTGTACTGCCATCAAGAACCAACATTACTTCGTGTGGAGCTTCGGGTATTACCTTTTGAATAACCCTTTTTATTTTTGTCAGCTCCTCCATAAGATGAACTTTGTTATGCAGCCTTCCTGCAGTATCGATGATGATTACATCCGACTTGCGTGCCACCCCGCTGATGATTGTATCATATGCAACGGAGGCAGGGTCGCTGCCCATTTCTTTTTTTACTATGTCAACACCTGTTCTCTCACTCCAGATGCTGAGCTGGTCTACGGCTGCGGCCCTGAAAGTATCAGCTGCACCAAGAAGAACAGATTTTCCAGCTTTATGAAAATTGTGGGCAAGCTTGCCGATCGTTGTCGTTTTTCCTACACCATTTACTCCCACCACCAAGATTACGTGCGGGGAATGGCCGCGTGGGAGCTCATAATTTTCATAACTGTCATCTGCCGGAGCAGAGATGAGCATATTTTCTATTTCCCTTTTCAGAATTACATTTAGCTCAGCTGTATTGAGGTACTTATCCTTTGCAACACGATTTTCTAATTGGGTAATAATAGCAACCGTTGTTTCCACACCCACATCGGCACTTACAAGAGCATCCTCAAGGTTATCGAGCACTTCTGCGTCGACGGTACTTTTGCCTGCAATGGCTTTGGTTATCTTTCCCAGGAAACCTTCACGGGTTTTCTGAAGGCCCTGATCAACTGCCTGTTGTTGTTCTTTTTTTCCAAATAGTTTATCAAAAAGACCCATATCCGTGGTTTTAAGTAATTGAACCGAGTATCTGTCAGCCGCATTCCAGGTACTGGAATAAATAAAGAAAGCCTCCCATAAAAAGGGAAGCTTGCATATTATTCATTAGCACAGAACATTTAGTTGCCTAAAAATTCTTTGATTTTGTCTTTGTGTACGATTGCCTCTTTAAATGTGTACGCACCAGTTTTCGGACTGCGAATGGTACGGATCACTTTAGTCCAGTTTTTAGCATCTGCTGCTGCCTTTTGGTCTTTTGTTTTTATCGCGGTTTTTGCTGCCTTTGCCATTTTATTTTTTTGATAGTGTGATGATATGCTCTCTGTTATAACGCCCGGTACAAACCCGGAACCACCAATTGCATATAATTTTACTTAATTTCTTTATGAACAGTAACTTTCTTGAGAATTGAGTTGAATTTTTTTAACTCTAAACGCTCAGGTGTGTTCTTCTTATTTTTGGTAGATATGTATCGGCTTGTACCTGGCTTACCGCTGGCTTTATGCTCTGTACATTCCAAAATTACCTGAACCCTGTTTCCTTTCTTTGCCATTGTATTTATTTTAAAACGCTTTAATTAGATTTTAACTCCTGCAGCACGCATTTGCTTCACCACCGAATACAACCCGTTTTTATTGATTGTTCGGATAGCCTCAGAGGAAATTTTCATTGTAACCCAAATATCTTCTTCCGCAAGAAAATAACGCTTAGTTTGCAAATTTGGTAAAAACCTGCGTTTCGTTTTAATGTTGGAGTGAGATACCTTGTTACCAGTAATTGGTCTCTTTCCTGTAAGTTCACATACTCTTGCCATTGTACTAAAATTTTGGAGTGCAAAAGTAAGTAATATTCTTTAACTCGTTCCTTAAAAAGTCAATTATTTTCCAAATACCTGCAATTAAAGCCGATTGGTACATTTCAACCGCAAATTTAAACAAATTTGCGATGATTCAGCAGGTCGTTTCCACAAAAATTGCTGAAGCAATGGCCCTTAAGCCAAAGGTAGGCGGGCATAAAGTTTTAATGTATGCCAGACCGCTCGACGATAGTGTTTATAGCGACCAGACCCTAAAACTCATGTTCATTAGTCTCGCGGGGTGCACGGGGATTGGATATCGTTACCATCCTAAATAGGTTAAAACTAACCTTCACGGATTTCCAAATCGATATCGAAGCGGGGTTATCGGAAGAATATGAAAATCTATAATCGCGTTAAATAATTTAAATATAAGGCTTTTGGAAGAAGAGAAGCCTAAATTGGATGGGGCTGTAGAATTGACAGAAGACTAGAAAGCGGAGTTATGGCAATGTTCATGGCTTTGCTGCGGTAGGAAAATTTATAATTTATTCATTGTCAATTGTGGCGATCAAGGCTCGTTTTCACCTAATCGCTACAAATTTGTGGCAATCAACTATTTTTTTTTCTCAATTGCCACAAGTTTGTGGCAATTAGCTGTTTTTATCTCTTAATTGCCACAAATTGGTGGCAATCCAACCATTGATGAAAAGGGTTGCTACAAGATCCCCTCATCTCGGCAAGTAAGTTTCCCTGGTTCGTTTCGCTTTTCTTGACGCTGAAAACACCCGGGCCATCTGGAGCAGGATTGCACTCATGATAAAAGCTAGCCCTATATAAAACTCGCGGTGAAGCATTTTACTTTCATTGAAAATGATAAACGCAAGGATGATTCCATATACGGGCTCCAGGTTATACGTAAGGTTGCAGGTGAAGGCAGATATCTTTTTAAGTGCATTCAATTGCAGATCGAAACAGAAAACCGTACAAATAGACGCCAGCACCAACAGCCACAACCAGTCGGATAATACAGGCCAGTAGTAGAGTGCAGGAAATTGCCTGAGGTAGAAGGGCAGGATTAGCGAAAGAAGTAGCAAGCCTCCACCAAGTTCGTACAACGTAAGTGTACGGGGAGTAAACTTAGCCAGTAACCGCTTATTGAATATGGGGAATAATGAACTTAGCATGGCAGATAAAATGCCGAAAATTATCCCGGTCTTATACTGGGGATGGAAGTCAAATATTATATATATGCCTGTTATTGCCAATACTCCCAGTCCTAGTTCTGCCAAAATTATTCTTCGATTAAATAGCAGAGGTTCAAAAATAGCCGTAAAAAAACCGGCCGCCGATAGACAAACCAGGGACACAGAAATATTTGCATATTTAATACTTCCATAAAAAAAGAGCCAGTGGAGGGCAATAATCAACCCGACGCCTGAAATTTTCACCAGATCCGTCGGTGCAATTTTTCCAAGTTGTTTCTTAAAAAACATAATCGCGCCCAGGATTAACACTGTAAGTAATAACCTGTACCAAACCAACAAACCCTCGTTTAATAAGATAAGCTTTCCAAGTATTGCTGTAAATCCTGCCAGAAATACTGCGAGATGTAGTTGTAAAAATGCTTTTCTCATTGTGAGCAAAGATAAGCGGGGTATACATATCCGAACCGCGACCTTTAATTTCGACTGTGTGGGCTGCCAAAATCTTTTCTTCTACTGGGGTAGACGTCCAATTCAACTAACGGCAACTTCCATTTAAATATTTTCAAAAAAGGATGTAAGGTACCCCGGCAACTGTAAACATTATTATATTTGCCCACTTTAATCAACTATCGAATATGAGCTTTAAACGCATCAACAACATTACCGGCTGGGTGGTTTGCATTATCGCCTGCGCAGTTTATATTATGACCATGGAGGCCACAGGCAGTTTCTGGGACTGCGGTGAATTTGCCTCAAGTGCTTATAAGCTGCAGATACCACATCCACCCGGAGCTCCACTATTTGTTTTGATTGGCCGGTTGTTTATGGCTCCTTTCGACCCTGCCCATGCCGCAACTGGCATTAACCTTATGAGTGCGCTGGCTAGTGGATTTACTATTTTGTTTCTATTTTGGACAATCACCCACTTCGCGCGGAAAATCGTGCAAAAAGATGGGACAGTTTTATCTACAGATAAAATTATCGCGGTAATGGCTGCCGGTGTAGTTGGCGCCCTGGCTTACACATTTTCTGACTCTTTTTGGTATAGTGCAGTTGAAGGGGAAGTGTATGCTCTTTCATCATTCTTTACTGCCCTCGTATTTTGGTGCATGCTTAAATGGGAGCATGCGGTTACAGAAGAACACGACCAAGGAATCAAAAGTCATTTTACAAAAGCCGATCGTTGGATTATTTTGATATTTTACCTGATGGGTCTCTCCATTGGTGTCCATCTCCTAAACCTGCTTACCATCCCGGCAATGGTGGTGATTTATTATTTTAAAAGGTATAATGTGACCAGGTGGGGAACCTTTGTTGCGTTCCTGCTCGGCTGCATTATAACAGGTATTGTACAGAAAGCTGTAATTGTTTGGAGTATTAAGGGTGCCGGAAATATGGATATCCTTTTCGTAAACGATTTCGGATTGCCGTTCTTTACCGGTTTTGCTTTCTTCTTCATTTTAATTGCCGCATTGGTATTCTTCGGGCTGCAGATGGCAAAAAGAAGAAATTGGAATTTTTTAAAACTTGGCTTGTGGAGTTTTGTATTTATGTTACTTGGCTATTCCACCTATTTTACAACACTTATCCGCAGTAGTGCCGATCCATCCGTAGATATGTTTAACGTGGATAATCCCGTTAGTTTGGTAGGATATGTTAGCAGGGAACAGTATGGTGACTGGCCAATATTATACGGCCAGGATTTTACGGCTGATGTTAAACGTGATGATCGCGGAAATCCAGACATGGTAGACAACGGAACCCTGTACATTAAAGGGAAAGTCAAGTACGATGACGGTGGCATAAAGCAGTCTTACCAATATGATGAAAAAGACAAACACTTTTTTCCCCGTATGTGGGACCAAAGTAATGACCAGAGCCATGCTGATTACTACGCTGGTTTCGCGGGGATAAGCAAAGATAAACAGGGTAATTTCGAGCGCCCGCCTACTATGGCAGAGAACATAAGCTTTTTTATGAGTTACCAGATTAACTGGATGTACTGGCGGTATTTTATGTGGAATTTCGCCGGCAAACAAAATGATGTTCAGGGTGTTCAAATGAGCAATGTAAGGGATGGCAACTGGAAAACCGGCATAGGTTTTTATGATAACCTCCGTTTAGGAGATCAGAATACCCTGCCAGATAGTTTAAAAAACAACAAAGCCAACAATAAACTATTTGCCCTTCCATTTATACTCGGGCTCTTGGGATTATTTTACCAGGTTAAAAAAGATGATCGCGATGCGCTTGTAACAGGGCTGCTGTTCTTTTTTACCGGGTTTGCAATCTGTCTTTACCTGAACCAGGCAG
>JANXYS010000015.1 GCA_025355935.1 Chitinophagales bacterium
CTGGTAAGCAAGGAAGAAGCTTTTGGTTATGCACAACGCGCTGCTAAGGAAGAAGGCTTATTGGGTGGATTGTCTTCAGGGGCAACTCTTGCCGCAGTGGCAAAGAAATTGCCGGAAATTCCGAAAGGATCGACAGTGCTAGCTTTTAATTATGATACTGGTGAGAGATACCTTTCTATAGAAGGTCTCTATTAAACAATAATTGAACCTGCGGTAACAACAAGAAGTCAATTGTATTGTTATTACCGTGAAAGGGTTTTTTTTTCTGAAATTTTACTCTACTAAAAAAGTAGACTTGATGAACTCACTATATCCAAAAGGTAAAGTAATATTGGCGGGGGCTGGGCCTGGCGACCCGGAGCTAATCACACTTAAGGCTGAGCGTTATCTCGGAAAAGCTGATGTGGTGCTCACGGACAGGTTAGTAAGTGAAGTAATCCTGCAAGAACACGTCAGGCCTGGTGCTGAAATTATATATGTTGGAAAGCAATGTCGTCGTGGAATTTCAACTCCCCAAAAAACCATTAATCAACTGTTGGTAGAATTTGCTTTAGAGGGCAAACTGGTTGTGCGTTTGAAGGGGGGGGATGTTTCGATTTTTTCAAATATAATGGATGAGCTTGAAGTTTTAAAGGCAAATGATATACCGTATGAAATAATACCAGCTGTAACCGCAGCACTAGGTGCAGCGGCATATGCCGGAATACCACTCACGGCTAGGGGATATTCAACTGCCGTTCGCTTTCTTACTTTTTATAAAAATGATATTGTTTCTGACGCATATTGGGTTGAATTAGCTGCAACAAATGACACGCTGGTTTTTTACATGAGTAGTGAAACACTCCCCTTAGTGATAAAAAAATTGCAGGCAAACAATATTTCACGGGAGAAACTTATAGCGGTGGCAGAGCAGGCAACCACTCCTATGCAAAAGATACACATTTCGGGTTTCGACGATTTTGAAGAAAAGATGGCGGGTAAACTATTTCTTTCTCCTTCAATCATTATCATTGGTAAGGTAGTAGCACTTCACGAACAATTTGCATGGATTAATAACAGTGATAGTATGGATTATTATTTCAAGCCCCTCGTGGCGAAACTCAGCAATATTACCAAAAAAGAAAAAGCAGAAAAAAATGTTAGCAGAGCATAAATTAAAGGCCCTTTCAGAGCTTACAAATGGTCTTTCTAAAGAGGAACTTATTTGGGTTAATGGTTACTTTTCTGGTCTTGTTGCGGAAAATTCTCTGCAGGTACCAGATGCGCTATCATCCAAAGTAAATAAAAAACTTACCATCGCATACGGAACAGAAACGGGTAACTCTAAAAAGCTGGCAGTAGAATTTGCAGCCCGTGCTAAAAAGAATGGAGTTCAGGCTAAATTGGTAAGTCTTGATCAATATCGCTTTAATGATCTTACAAAGGAAGAGTATTTTGTTACAGTAATTAGCACCCAGGGCGAGGGAGAGCCTCCCGTAGGTGCACAAAAATTTTACGACCATCTTCACAATAATGGATTTAAGGTTCCTTCCATGAAGTATGCAGTGCTTGCACTGGGTGATACTTCTTATCCAATGTTTTGTAAAACCGGCGAGGATGTAGATACTCAGTTGGAAAAATTAGGTGCGAAGCGTTTTTATCCGCTTCAAAAATGTGATCTTGATTATGAAGCCGAGGCGGGTCAATGGTTTTCTGATCTCCTTGTTCATTTCAATACAGATAATAAAGAACAAACTTCAGCACCGCTGATATTTCCGGCTCCTGGCATAAAGAAACCCGCGGGTAAAAAGGTTTACACTGGCCGTGTCATAAGTAATATCAATCTAAATGCACAGGGTTCATCCAAAACAACATTTCATATCGAGCTCCAGGCCGAAGGGGTAGATTACAGTCCCGGGGATTCTATAGGCATCATTCCGCAAAATGATCCCCTGGTAGTAGCGGAAATTCTGTCGCTCGCCCAACTTGAAGGAACTGAAGTTGTAAGGTTTAAAAATGAGGAACTTACCCTCGCGGTGCTGCTAACAGAAAAAATAAATATCCGGTTCCTCCTTGAGAAATTTGTGTTTCAGTACGCTGAGCTTACGGGATGCCCGCTGAGAGGCAGATCAGACCTTGTAACGTTAATGCGGAACACCCCCATAAAAGAAAATGAGAAATTTATATCCTTTTTATTGTCGCTCCACACAATAGCGCCACGCATATATAATATCGCATCGTCAATTGCTGCTCACGGGGAAGAGGTACATATAATCGCACTAAAAGATGTATTTGAATCAGGTAATGTAAAGCAAATTGGCCAGTGCTCCGCCTATCTTGAAGAACAACAGGAGGGCGACGAAATTTCTTTCTTTATACAGCCTAATAAACGTTTCAGGTTACCAGAGCCTAATAAGGATATCATCATGATTGGCCCGGGAACGGGAATTGCCCCGTTTCGTTCATTTGTTGCTGAACGTGATGTTACGGGAGCAGGCGGAAGAAACTGGCTATTCTTCGGTGAGGAAAAATTTACTACGGATTTCTACTATCAAACCGAATGGCAGAACTTATTTGGTACTGGTGTTTTAACAAACATTAGTTTGTCATTCACCAAGGACGGGCCCACTGCCACTAAATTTTCTGACAAGATACTTGAACAATCTAAGGGCTTGTTCGAGTGGATTGATACGGGTGCTTTCGTGTACCTGTGCGGGGAAAAAGAGCCAATGGGTAAAGAGGTTGAAGCGGCATTAATTAAAGTTATTGAAGATGAGGCTGGTTTAAGTTCGACAGCGGCTGTTGAATACTTCGAAAAATTAAAACAGGAAGGCAGGTTTGTGAAAGATGTGTACTAAGCCTATCACGTGAACAAATTGATTTAATATCTTAATACAAGTAATGGCAGAAAATAAAAAACCTTCGCCAATTGAAGGAATAAAAGAAAGAAGTCGTGGTTTGAGAGGAACCTTAGAGGAAAGCCTTAACGATGAAATTACCGGGGCGGTGCGGGAAGCAGATCACGCACTGGTAAAATTTCATGGGATGTATGAGCAAGATGATCGGGACCTCCGGGAAGAGCGAGCCAATAAAAAATTGGATAAGCTTTTCTCGTTCATGATAAGGTTGCGCATACCAGGCGGCTATATGACGCCGGAACAATGGGTAGCGGCGCACCATATTGCCGGACAGTATTCTACTGGTGTTATTAAAATAACTACCCGGCAAACTATACAATTGCATGGTATTCTAAAACATGAAATCAAACCTACGTTACAGGCTTTCGATAAAGTAAAACTGGATTCTATCGCAGCTTGTGGTGATGTGAACAGGAATGTAGTTTGTAGCAGTAATCCAAAAGAATCGCCCCTTCACGGGCAAATTCACGCTTACGCTGATAAGATTAGCCGAATGCTACTTCCGAAAACCCGCGCATATTATGAGATATGGTTGGATGAGGAAAAAATAGAAACTTATAATGAAAATGATCCTCTTTACCAGGACAGGTATTTACCCCGAAAATTTAAGATAGGAATCGGAATACCTCCAAATAACGATGCAGATGTACTCGCTAATGACTTGGGATTGATTGCAATCATTGAGAACGATGAGCTCAAAGGCTTCAATATCGCGGTGGGCGGTGGCCTGTCGACTACACATGGTAACCCAGATACCTATCCCAGGCTGGCTACGGTGTTAGGGTATACGGCAGGGGAAGAAAAAACCCTTAAAGCGGTTTATCAAGTTCTTACGGTACAGCGTGATTTTGGTAATCGTAGCGATCGTAAACTCGCGCGGGTAAAATATACACTCGATAACATGGGAGTGGAAAGTTTCCGTAAGGAATTAGAGGCGCGGTGTGGCTTTGAGCTTGAGCCCGCGAAAGAGTTTTCTTTCATACAACGTGAAGACAGATATGGATGGATGCAGGATCACGAGAACAACTGGCATTATACTTTATTCGTGGAAAACGGCAGGGTTACGGATTCTGTTACCGGACCTGTAAAAACCGCCTTGCTGGAAATTGCTGAAACCGGGAAGGCAAATTTTCGATTTACAAGCAATCAAAATATTATTATCAGCGATATCAAACAGGAGGATAAGATGGCAATTGATGACTTGCTAGAAAAATATGCTTTAAACAATGCAAATAACTCGGCATCTGAATTTAGAAAGAATTCAATAGCCTGCGTAGCACTTCCAACATGCCCCCTTGCCCTTGCAGAGGCGCAGCGCTATCTGCCAGATTTAATTACTAAAATCGAACCTCTTTTAGACAAGCACGGATTATCAGGCGACGGCATTATTTCGCGCATGACTGGGTGTCCGAACGGTTGTGCAAGGCCTTATGCCGCAGAAATTGGATTTATAGGTACGGCGGCGGGCCAGTATAATCTTCATCTCGGTGGTGACAGGGAAGGAACGAGGCTAAACAGAAAATACAAAGAGCATTTGCATGAAGATGGCCTGCTTGCTGAACTTGATACCTTGTTCGGCTCTTACAATTCTAGCAGGCTTGCTACAGAAACATTCGGTGATTTTACACATAGAACGCTATTTGCTGAAAAAGTATAAAATTAATTTAGTTAATAGTCTACTAATTTAGTAGGATTATATATCTTCGCACCCGTTAGCCCTACTAAAGTGCAGTAACAAACGTGATGGAACAAATTATATCAATTCAGCCTGAACACGAAGTAGCAGAATCTCCTGATACAAATACCTTGTTCCCGGTGTTTTTAAAATTAGAGCAATTATCGCTGTTGATTGTTGGCGGTGGATATGTAGGCTTAGAAAAGTTATCAGCCGTGCTTAAGAACTCTCCTGCAACTAATGTTACCCTGGTGGCCATTTCAATAAGTGATGACATAAAAGCTATAGCAAGCGAATACCCGAAAATCTCACTACAAGAGCGGGAATATGAGGCCCGCGATATAGACGGGGCCGATGTCGTTATCGTAGCAATAAACGATCCTGTGATCAGTTCAACAGTGGCTGCAGATGCAAAATTTAAAGGTAAACTGGTAAACGTAGCAGATAAGCCGGATCTGTGTGATTTCTATTTAGGCTCTATTGTTCAAAAAGGAAATCTAAAAATAGGCATATCTACAAATGGGAAGTCTCCAACAGTTGCCAAGCGCTTGAAAGAAGTGATAGGCGATCTTATTCCGGATGAAATTGACGGGGTGCTGAATAACATACAAAGTATCCGTAAAAATATCAATGGGAGTTTTGACGAAAAGGTTAAACATTTAAATGAATTAACAAGGGTGTTGGTGTCGAAACAAGCAACACTGGAAGAAATAAATAAGCCTGAACAAAAAAAATGGCCGAAGATCGTCATGCTGTGCCTGCTTGCGTTTTTATTAATGATTCTCGGGCATGCGTTACTGTCCTATGTCCCTCTTTCATCTCTTAAGGCTAGTGTGGC
The DNA here is from genome assembly GCA_025355935.1 of Chitinophagales bacterium. Lineage (GTDB taxonomy): Bacteria > Bacteroidota > Bacteroidia > Chitinophagales > Chitinophagaceae > Ferruginibacter. The sequence continues at coordinate 5,411 of JANXYS010000015.1, forward strand.
TTTAATACCGGAACGCTTTAACCTAAATGCTTTTCTCCTGATGCTGCTTATAGGTTTTCTTGCGCAAATGTCCGATGGGTCTTTAGGCATGGGTTATGGTACTATTTCAACTACATTTTTGCTTGCTTACGGGGTTGCGCCTGCCCTGGTCAGCAGCCAGGTCCACTCCGCAAGGGTGTTTTCCAGCGGAGTTTCAGGATACAGTCATCACAGGTTTGGCAATATCAATAAGAAATTATTCAGGGCACTTGTAATACCTGGTATTTTTGGGGCGATTGTGGGTGCAGCCTGTGCCTATTTCGGTCAGAAATATTCTACTTACGTTCGTGTTCCATTAAGTTTGTATACTATTTATTTAGGTTATTTTATTATTCGAAAGGCTTATAAAAAACTGGATGCAAAGGACAAAGTAAAGAAAGCGGGCTGGCTTGCTTCGGCAGGCGGTTTTATGGATGCATTTGCCGGGGGTGGATGGGGAACACTTGTTACCAGCACGCTTATGGCTAAACGAAGAAGCCCCCGCTATGTAATAGGTTCAGTTTGCCTGGCTGAATTTTTTGTTGTTCTAACTAGCTCCATTACATTTTTTATTTTGTTGAAAGCAATTCCAATCCTGGAGATTGCAGGATTAATTGTGGGAGGATTAATTGCTGCGCCTATCGCAGCAAGGCTTGTAGGAAAACTTCCCATGAAAACTATGTTCGTTCTGGTTGGATCCTTAGTAATCGTAACCAGCGCAAATACCCTTTACAAAGCAATCATTCAATTACTTTAATACTTTTTTTTCAACCTATAGTCTACTAAATCTATCGACTAAAAAATTATGATGAAACGTTTCCAAAGTTTACTAACACGATGTTGTCAGCGAGAGCTTTTTTAAGTGAAATCGTGTATGTTTTATTTATTACCACAACAAATCAAAAATGAAAAAATTACTATTCCTTATTTTATTTATGCCAGTAACGCTTTTTGCCCAGCTCAACGGGTCAGTACTTTTAAGTGGCCAGGTGCTCGGTGAAACGCATGAGCCTGTGGCATTCGCAAGTGTATCTGTGAAAGGCGCCAGCGGAGGAACCATCAGCGATTCTCTTGGAAGATTTTCCCTGGTTGTTAATCAAAAATTTCCCTTCAAACTAATTATCTCCTCGGTAGGCTTTTCCCCCTACGAAATTGCAATACAAAATGCGAATTCAAGATTGGCTATTCAGCTTACGAGTCAAACCTTTCTTGCAAATGAGGTAGTAGTAACTGCAAGCCGCACTTCAGAAAAAATTCTGAGGTCGCCGGTTAGCATTGAAAAACTTGATATAAAATCACTCAAGGAAACGCCTGCAGCTTCTTTCTACGATGCATTAGGCAATGTAAAAGGTGTGCAGCTTACGACGTCGTCAATAACTTTTAAGGTGCCTAATACACGGGGTTTTAATATCCCAAATAATTTTAGATTTATGCAGCTGGTGGATGGAATTGACATGCAGGCCGCTACGCTTGGGGTGCCATTGGGAAATGCAATTGGTCCCACAGAACTCGATATCCAAAGTATAGAAGTGACGCCGGGTGCAGCTTCTGCCTTATACGGCATGAATGCTATAAACGGTATGTCAAATTTGCTAACAAAGAATCCGTTTACCACCGAGGGGCTTAGTTTCTTTCATCGGACCGGTGTTAATCACGTAGATGGAGTCGATCACGCGCCCGCACTACTTACTGAGACTGCTATACGCTACGCAAAGGCCTGGAAGGATAAACTTGCTTTAAAATTTAACCTTGGGTATCTCCAGGGTACCGACTGGATCTCAAATAGCAGGTTTGATCAAAATCCGAATAATAAAAATACTGCTAACCCTGCTTACCCCGTATTAAACGGGGAAAACAATATTGTTTTCGACGGTTGGAATAAATACGGCGATGACGCTCTTGCAGGCAGCAATACGGTATCAATAACAGGTCTAAAAATTGATGGACAAAAAAACAGGACTCTAACGGTAGGAAGGACGGGGTATTGGGAAAAAGACCTTGTAGATCCGAAAGTTGATAATCTAAAATTTGACGCGACTATGGTGTACAAATTTAATGCTAACAGCCAGCTTACTTATTCATACCGGGTAGGGAAGATGGATGGGGTGTTTCAGCGTGGGAATAAGATTAAGCTTGATAACGTCGTTGTACAAAACCATCAACTTGAATTTAAGGGATCCAACTTCACCGTTAAAGCATATACGTCGCGCGAAAATTCAGGCGACTCATATAACGTAAAGCCACTCGCAGACAATCTCGACCTATATTCCGGGGGAAGTGCTTCAGTTTGGGCAGCTAAATATAAATCAGCACTAAATGCATTCGTTGTGGGAAAAGGGGATAGTAGCCTTAGGTCCGAAACGCTTGCCGAGGCTAACAGGTATGCCCGCCAGCAGGCAGATGCAGGCCGGGTTATCCCAGGTACTGCAAGGTTTAATGCCGTAAGGGATTCTATCATCCATATAAATAACTGGGATATTAAATCTTCCACAATTCCGAATGCACCGTCAACCGGGGGTGCAGCCCTAATTCAAAAAAGTAACTTGTATCATCTTGAAGGACAACTTGACTTGTCCGATAAAGTGAAGTTTGCAAAACTTTTGGTGGGTGCAGATGCGAGGGTGTATGAACTTATTCCCGACGGGAACAATTTTGTCGACTTTAAACGACCTATTGCCCAAAGAAATATTGCCATGGCTAATGGCAGTTACGGAGCCAACACCTACTATAAAAAATTCGGTTCTTTTGCACAGCTCACTAAAACATTCTTTGAGGAGAAGTTGAAGTTATGGGCATCCCTTCGGGCCGACTACAATCCTGAATTTACGTTAAAGTTCACGCCTCGTGTGGCTGCCGTTTACACCTACAAGGAGAAACATAATTTCCGGTTTACATTCCAGCAAGGATACCGGTTTCCTGCCTTATTTGAAGCTTTATCTTACGTAAATAATGGTAGAGTAAAACGTGTAGGGATTTTGCCAATCATAGATGAAGGGCTTGGATACCGCAAAAATAGCTATACGCAATCATCGGTCGCTGCATTCAACGCCGCGGTTAAAAAAGCAGGTAACTCAGATTCAGCCGCTCTCGCTAATAGGTCATTACTAAAGTTAGGGAACCTGCCCGATGGGCGACCCGAGGGCATTAATTCTTTCGAAGTTGGTTATAAGGCGGTTTTGTTTAATAACAAGTTCTTTGTCGATATCGATGCATATACTAACGTTTATGACGGGTTTCTTGGACAGGTGCAGGTGTATGTTCCGATTGCTGAAAAAGTAGGTTCCGATGCGGCGGTGATATCCATGGTAGATCGAAACAGGGATGCTACCGTTGCCAACGCCGGAAATTCGGCAAGTAAAGGCCAGGAGCGATATCGCGTATATACGAACGCGAAAAATAAGTATACTACCTACGGTTCTTCACTTGGCCTAACGTATAATTTCTACAAGACTTTTACCATTTCAGGAAACTTCAATTACAATGATATAAAAAGCAATAAGTCGCCCGATTTGTTTATCACTGGATTTAACACCCCTAAATTCACCTCGAATCTCTCTATCGGAAATAGGGCGGTAACCAGAAACGCAGGCTTTAATATCGTATGGAAATGGCAGGACAGTTTCACGTGGGAGAGCCCGCTGGTAACCGGGAGAGTTCAGGCAATAAATAATGTTGATGCCCAGATTACGTATAGGATATCTGCAGCTAAAACAACTATAAAACTAGGAGGTACTAATGTTCTTAACAGCAGGAGGTTTCAATATGCTGGCGGTCCAACAATAGGTGCTTTGTATTATGCTGCAATCACGATCGACGGACTCTTAAAATAATAAGGAGGGATGTGTAAACATCCCATTACAGCCACGTGACCGAGCGGCTAGGTTAAAGTCTGCAAAACTTTTTACGATGGTTCGAACCCATCGGTGGCGTCAGAATAATGCAACTCACCCAAAATAATAAATTCAGGAAGAACGTCAAATCTCATATTTTTACGCAGCCGATTTATGATCATTGCCTAAAAATCTACGCAGAATGAAGCAATTTAACGTTACGCTCGCCATTGCAGTTCTGGCAACGTTTTCTCTAAAATTTTGCGATGCTCAAAATATAAGCGATACTGCGCGTAAATGGTGGAAAGAGGCCATCATTTACCAACTATATCCGAGAAGCTTCAAAGATAGTGATGGCGATGGTATCGGTGATCTGAAAGGCATAACTTCTAAGCTGGATTACCTTAGAAGCCTTGGGATAACTGCTATTTGGCTAAACCCTATCTATAGTTCACCAAACGATGATAATGGCTACGACGTAAGTGATTATCGTAGCATTATGAAGGATTTTGGCACAATGGCCGATTTCGACTCGCTTCTTTCAGGCATGCATAGACGCGGGATAAAACTCGTTATGGACCTGGTTGTAAATCATAGCAGCGACGAGCATGAATGGTTTAAACAAAGCCGTAGTTCGCGATCAAACCCCTATCGAAATTATTACCATTGGTGGAATGCAGAAAATGGCAAGCCTCCCTATAGGTTCAGCCTGTTCGACATTAACCACGACGCATGGAAGTACGATTCGCTTACCAACGCCTACTATTTGCATTATTTTTCAAAGAAACAACCCGACCTTAATTGGGAAAATCCGAAACTTCGCTCTGAGGTTTATGACATCATGAAATTTTGGAGTAAAAAGGGCATCGATGGATTTCGTCTTGACGCATTCCAGTTTGCCGCAAAGGATACTACATGGCCTTCTTTTCCGGTTGGCTTCGAGAAAAACTTCGTGAAGTATTATGCCATGCAGGGCAATATACATGGCTATCTCCGTGAAATGAACGAACAAGTGCTTAGTAAATTTGATGTGATGAGCGTAGCTGAGGGTGCCGGTAATTCATTTGAGGACGCACATAACCTGGTAGATGCAAATCGGCACGAACTAGAAATCGCTTATGCTTTCGACGCAGTTGATATCGCAAAACAGGGGGGCTATAGTTTGCTTCACCTTAAGGAAGTTTTTTCCCGGTGGGATAGTGCCTTTGCAGAAAGCGGATGGCTATCGGTTTTTTTAGCAAATCATGACCAGGCAAGGCTAGTAAGCAGGTTCGGAAACGATAGCGAGCCTTTTAGAACATTGTCTTCCAAGATGCTGACAACCTTTATCATGACGATGCGGGGTACAGCATTCTATTACAATGGCGATGAACTCGGAATGACAAACGCAGGCTTCAAAAATATTAGCGACTATAAAGATATGCCGCTATTAAATGAATACCAGCATCAGCAAGCATTGCATACTGATCTTAATGTCTTTTTACAGAAAGCCGCATTCGAGAGCAGGGATAATAGCCGAACCCCTTTTCAGTGGGATGCCTCTGCGAATTCGGGTTTTACTTCAGGCACACCCTGGTTAAAAATAAATTCAAATTATAAAACTATAAACGTCGCTTCACAACAGAAAGATCCTAACTCACCGCTGAATTACTTTCGCAGAATAACAGCGCTTAGGGCCTCAAATCCAGTATTAGTATACGGTAAATATGAGATACTGGATAAAACTAACCCTGACGTATATGCCTACACGCGGGAACTCAATAATACCAGGTGGCTGATTTTGCTCAACTTTCGTGCTGTACCATCCACTTATTCAATACCATTTGGTATCGCATCCGGAACTTTAATGTCTTGCAATTATACTAAAGCTTCATTAAACGGACAATTAAGGCCTTATGAGGCATCAGTATATAAACTTACAAAGTAAGGGAGTTAATGGAATGCAGGTGCAGGATAAATCAGATCATCGCTCCATATCCAAGCAAAATGCTACCTCCTAAAAATTCTGAAAGATGTTGAGATATTATTTTAGATTCTACCATAAATCCATCATGCCCATAGTCGGAATCTATTTCTATTAATTGGGAATCAGGAATATGGTCCGCCAGGAAATGCTGCTCAATTAAGGGGCATAAAATATCACTGCTGATACCAATGATAAGCGTTCTCTGGGAAATTGTATGTAAAATTTCCGCTAGTTTTTTGTCCCTTCCCCTTGTAAGCTGGTGACTATCCATACTTTTTGTAAGCATCCAATAGCTGCATGCATTAAATCGCTGGGCAAGTTTATCTCCCTGGTATTTTATGTATTCTGCTGCTTTGAAGCCATCTATCTTTTCACAATCTTCATCAGATTGTTGCTTAACCATAATTCCGTAATTACGATACGTTAGCATGCCGATGGCTCGGGCTGCCTTAAGTCCGTTTGCACCAGCAGAAGGATATCGCTGCTTCCATGATTCATCTGCCTCAATGGCCATCCGCTGGGAAGCGTGAACTGCAATTCCCCAAGCGCTTTCTGAAGCTGATGTTGCAAGTAAAAATAGTTGGTCAATCGCCGCCGGCTCTATGATACACCATTCCAAGGCCTGGTATCCTCCCATACTTCCTCCAATCAGGAGCCTGATCTTGTGTAAACCAAGATGTTTCCTTAAAAGGATATGTGCATTTACCATATCCCGTATGGTAACCTGCGGAAACGAATGATAATAGAGTTCTTCTGTGGCGGGATCAATATTTAATGGGCCGCTGGTTCCATAGCATGAGCCTAAAATATTTGCGCAAACAATGAAATGCCTGTCGGGATCAATTACAGCACCATCGCCTACAACTCCCGGCCACCAGTGGGTGACATCTGAATTGGCTGTAAGGGCATGACAAATCCATACAATATTGGAAGCATCATCGTTAATACTACCGAAAGTGCTGTAGGCGATTTCGAGGTGCCCGAGCGATTCGCCTGACTCCAGTAAAAAAGGTCCGATGTGAGTGTAAAGCTTCATTTATTTTAAAGGTTTCCGATGTGCAAAGTAACGGCATGCATGAATTACATTTGCAAAAAGATCTGCATGATTAAAATTGAACTCGATCTTGTAAACGGACCATATGGTTTTGAAGCACGGGATGCAAATGAACACATAGTAAAAATTGACGCTGCTGAAAGTATGGGGGGCCTTGGTTTTGGTGTGCGGCCAATGCAATTGTTGCTGATGGGACTTGGTGGGTGCACTGGGATCGATATCATTTCTATTTTAAAGAAACAAAGGATTATTGTGGAGAATTTCTCCATCAAAATGACAGGAGAGCGGGAAGCAGGTACGGAACCCTCTTTATGGTCAAAAATCCATCTTGAGTTCCTTGTAAAAGCTAATGTAGATTCTCAAAAGCTGAAAAAAGCCTGTGCTTTATCAATGGAAAAATATTGCTCAGTTGCAGCAACATTACGGCCGGGTGGTACAGTTATAACCTGGGAAGCACAATTGGTAAACTAATGTTCAAAATAATTTCTCTATGGCTCAACACCCTATAACTAAAGCAATTCGTATACAAACAGATCGCACAAATGAAATGGAGAACTCAACTCCACTTTTTTTGACAAGTAGTTTTTGTTTTGATAATGCTGAAGAAATGCGGGCTGCATTTGCTGATGAATCTAATGACAATATTTATAGCCGGTTTAGTAATCCAAACGTACAGGAATTTACAGATAAAATGGTGTCGCTCGAAGGAGCGGAAGCAGGTTTTTCTACTTCTTCGGGGATGAGTGCTGTTTTCGGATCTTTTATGGCTTTATTAAAGAAGGGCGATCATCTGCTTTCGTGCAATTCCATTTTTGGAAGCACCCACACGGTAATTAAAAAATATCTTCCGGGCTTTGGAATTGATTATACTTATGTTTCTGCCTCGGCTAATATAGAAGAATGGGAGGCCGCCATCACGCCAAATACAAAAATGATATATCTGGAAACTCCTACAAATCCGGGATTAGATATCCTCGATCTGGACGCTCTTGGTAAACTGGCACGCAAGCGTAAAATTATTCTTAATGTTGATAATTGCTTTGCTACGCCTGTAGGCCAGCGTCCGATTGATTTCGGCGCCGATTTGGTTGTTCACTCTGCCACTAAGTGGCTCGATGGCCAAGGGAGAGTGATGGGTGGCGTGGTCGTGGGAAGAAAAGACTTAATCCATGATATTTATTTATTCTGCCGAAGTACCGGTCCCTCTCTATCTCCCTTCAATGCATGGGTACTTAGCAAGAGCCTTGAAACACTCGACGTGCGAATGGAACGCCATGCGAAAAACGCTCTGCTAATCGCAAGGCAACTGGAGGGCCATCCTAAGCTTAGTATGGTGAGGTATCCGTTCCTTGAAAGTCATCCCCAGTTTGAAATTGCGAAACGTCAAATGACATCAGGTGGTGGTATAGTCTGTTTCGAATTAAAAGAGGGATTAGAGGCGGGGCGAAATTTTCTGGACGCTTTACAAATGCTTACTCTAACCGCGAACCTAGGTGATACCAGGAGCATTGCATCTCACCCGGCAAGTACAACACATGCAAAACTTACAGTGGAAGAACGACAGATGGTAAACATAACGCCGGGCCTTATCCGCATTTCAGTGGGCCTCGAACATTATGAAGATATACTAGCTGATATTATGCAGGCCCTTGAAAAGTGTTGAATGTAGTTGTTCAGGATCGACGAAAGCTTATTTATTTTTTCAGGCTAATTTTTTTAACTGCTGCATTAGGGCGCGAAATTCTTTTGGAACATCGGCAATAAGTTCCAATTTATCTCCTAAGGCCGTTTCAAAAATCAATTTGTATGAATGCAGGGCCAGCCTTGCTATCATTGGTCGTTCCTCGTCTTCATGACGACTCAGATTAAATTTTTTCTTAATGCCGGAAAGTAACACAGGCTTCCCGTCTCCATACAATTCATCGCAGGCAAGCGGGTGACCAATTTCTTTAGAGTGAACCCTGATCTGATGTGTACGGCCAGTATGCAACTGGAATGAAACAAGAGAGTAGTATTTGTTGGCCTCCAGAACTTCGTATGTAGTATGTGAGGGTTTCCCGTTCCTGTGAACATTCATGAGTCCTTTGTGAGCAGGATTTTCGCCAATAGGGGCTTCTATACTGCCTGTTAAGTTTGCAGGTTGCCCCAGGACGATGCCAACATAGTATTTTTCAATTTTGCGCTCCTCGAAAAGCCTGGAGAGGTATTTATGAGTGCCTTCATTTTTAGCAAACAGGACTAGTCCACTGGTATCTTTATCCAGCCTGTGTACAGTAAAAATTTCTCCATACTTGTCTTTAAGAAATTCTTTAAGCGATTTTTCTGATTGTTCCCGATCTGGAATGGTGAGTAATCCTGAGGGTTTATTAAGCGCAACGAAATCATCATTTTCAAAAATGATTTTGATATTATTTTTTGCCAACGTTGTTTAATTTAAATTTCTTCTTTTCGCTATGCGTCTTAAATTTTCGAGCCTGTGGTATTTTCACCTCTTTTATCCGGCCCTCTTTTTTTGAGGCCGGTACCGGTTCACCGATAGCTTCGCCAATTTCTTTATC
>JANXYS010000120.1 GCA_025355935.1 Chitinophagales bacterium
AAAATGCACCGGTGTATTTCGCAGGTCAAACGGAAAATGCCCTACAGTCTGAACTGTATCACTATGGAAGATTGCATCATATTTTTTACATAAAGCTCCAACTGCAGACAGGTCGAGTATATTCCCGATTTCATTGTTAGCATGCATTAATGTAACCAGCGTTTTTGAATCTGATTCGGACAGTAATTTTTCGAGATGCGCCATATCCACGTGACCATCCGGGAGAATGTCAACATAACTAACCTCAACAAGGTCTTCTTCATCGAGATGTTTTACAGTGTGCGATACAGCATGATGTTCTATTGCCGACGTTATGATATGTTTGCATCCAAGATCACGCACCGAAGAGAGAATTGCGGTGTTGCTGCTCTCTGTACCACCGCTGGTAAAAAATATCTCTGCAGGATGTGCATTTAGCATAGTCGCAACTGATTTTCGTGCCTGCTCAATAGCAATTTTTGTTTCCCTTCCGTATGAATAAATCGATGAAGGATTTCCAAACTTTTCAGTGAGGTAAGGCATCATCGCGTCAAGCACGTCAGGGTCAAGACAAGTTGTTGCCGCATTATCAAAATAAATTTTATTCGCCATCTTCAGCTTTTATATTTTAGCTAACTTCCTGTATGTCTTTCATCAGCCTGAGTGCAATATTGTTAGCTGTGTTTTCATGAGAGCTTTCTGCATAAATACGTATGATAGGCTCAGTGTTACTTGTACGCAGATGCACCCAATCATTTTCAAATTCGATCTTCAAACCGTCCACAGTGTTGATTGGCTGATATTTATATTTTTCTTTGATGGCGGAAAAGATCGTTTCTATATTGGTCCCTTCTTTCAACTGGATCTTATTTTTACTCATGCAGTAATCTGGATATGATTTACGAAGCTGGCCGATAGTTTTGCGGGAATTTGCCAGGTGTGTTAAAAACAAGGCAATTCCAATCAGCGCATCCCTGCCATAATGAAGATCGGGCACAATAATTCCTCCGTTGCCTTCCCCACCAATTACAGCATTAACTTCCTTCATTTTATTTACAACATTTACTTCTCCTACAGCACTTGAAAAATATTCACCGCCATGTTTGATAGTAATATCCTTTAAGGCCCGCGTCGACGACATATTGCTGACAGTATTTCCGGGCGTTTTACCAAGAATATAGTCTGCCACGGCAACAAGAGTGTATTCTTCTCCGAACATAGATCCATCTTCACAAACGAAGCAAAGCCTGTCTACATCCGGATCGACAGCAATTCCGAGGGAGGCTTTTTTAGCTACTACTTCCCGGCTAAGTGCCGTAAGATTCTCAGGAAGAGGTTCAGGGTTGTGGGCGAAGTTCCCAAAGTCATCAGCATTCAACATGCTGTATTTCTCAATCCCCAGTGCATCGAACAGCAAGGGTAAGGCCAGGGAACCCGTGCTGTTAACTGTGTCTGCTACTATCCTGAATTTCGCAGCCGTTATGGCCTCAACATCTACCAAAGGATGCGAGACTACGGCCTTTATATGTTCAGATAACGTAGAAGTATTTACAGATAAAGCTCCTAATTTTTCAACCGACGCAAAAGTAAAACTTTCATTGGCAGCTATTTCCAGGATCGTTTTTCCTTCATCACCACTGATAAATTCACCGTTGCGATTAAGCAGTTTTAAAGCGTTCCATTCCTTCGGGTTATGACTCGCTGTTAAAATAATGCCTCCGTCGGCCCGCAGGCTAACTACCGCCATCTCAACGGTAGGAGTAGTACTCATATCAGTATCAATGACATCGATGCCTAAACCATTAAGAGTAGCTATCACTAAAGCTTTAACCATTTCCCCACTAATACGGCCATCCCTGCCTATTACAACAATTGTCTTGTTAGTTGCAGAAGTTTCCCGCTGGCTAATGAGCCAGGATCCGTAGGCCGCGGTAAATTTCACAATATCCAGAGGGGTAAGATTGTCATTGGTTGTTCCACCAATTGTACCACGGATGCCGGATATACTTTTTATAAGAGACATTATTAAATCTGTTTAGGGATTGCAAATATACGAAGATGACGCATGACGGAAATAAGAGACTGAGGTAAATGGGAGCCAGGCACCCAACGCTTTGGGGTTAATAATCGGGCGGCCTGTTGTATGGCATGATAGCAATCACTTAACTTTGCCGGTATGCAACAACCCTGGTTTAAAAATTGGTTTAATTCTCCTTATTATCATCAATTATACTTCCAACGCGATGAAACCGAGGCTGCTGCTTTTATCAATAAATTGATAGATTATTTGAAACCCAGCGAAGGAAGCTCTATGCTGGATGTTGCATGTGGTAAGGGCCGGCATTCTCTCCATTTAGCCAATAAAGGATATGATGTAACGGGGATTGACCTCAGTGAAGATAGCATTGCAGAGGCGTTGAGGAGCGAATCAGACCATCTCCATTTTTACCAGCATGATATGCGTTTGCCTTTTTGGATAAATTATTTTGGATACGCGTTTAACTTTTTTACCAGTTTCGGGTATTTTAGAACACAGCGCGAAAATGATAATGCGATTCGTACGATTTCGCAGGCACTTCGGCCGGGAGGAATTTTCGTTATGGATTATTTGAATGTTCATTATGCCGAGGATCACCAGGTACATCGCTCTGATAAAGAAATTGATGACGTAGTTTTCCTGATAACCAAATGGTTTGACGAGACCCATTTTTACAAAAAAATCGAAGTGGAAGATGAAAAGCTGAGTGAGCCATTAATTTACACCGAAAAGGTTGCTAAGTTCTCACTGGGCGACTTTACAGATATGTTCGCCTATCGTGGTCTGCAGATCAAAGAAGTTTTTGGGGATTATAATTTTAAGCATTATAATGTTAAAACGTCACCGCGCCTCATCATGATTGCCGAAAAAGTGCGGGTTTAATTTGCCCGGTGATTGTTGAACAGCATCCATCGCGCAGTCTCGTACATGGCTGAAGTTAGTTGAGAAAGTTCCTTTTTTACAGAATCCGCTTGATGTTTGTTTAATCTTAAGGTATCTGACTTTAGCGAAACCAGTTCCTCCTTCTGTATCCTTATATTTTTACGGTAAAAATAATCATCGTTTACAATCCCGATCCATCCCGGTGCATGATAAATAATGAATGCAGCATTCGTCTTCTTTCCAGGGTTTAACAGATCGCGGCCGAGTGTAGAATTTGTATATGGCTGCTGCAACATCCCGGCGATCGTTGGAAGTACATCAATCTGCGATACGGTTTCTGGCCTCTTCTGCGGTTGCAGCAAGGCCGGGGCATAAAACAACAACGGAATATGCTCATCGCTTAACCGCTGCTCTGTCCAGGCCTTTGGGTACACAGCAGCAGCGTTACCTTCAACGCCATGATCACCTAGAAAAACAAAAATGCTGTTATTAAAATATTTTTCTTTCCTGGCTGCCTCAATAAATTTCTTAAAACAGTAATCAGTATAAGCAAAGGCATTATATTCCTTTAAAGATTCGAACCCGTTTTTTTTAAGTTCCTCTTCCGGGATGATTTTTTGAATAAAATCACTGTCTTCATCCGGAATATTGAAGGGTCGGTGATTGTCCGCCGTTTGTATAATCGAGAAAAAAGGCTTCTGTTGTTTTGCCATTACTTTGTTAGCCTCGAGGAAAAGATTTTTGTCGCTGATCCCCCACACATTAATGCTTTTGGAGCTGTACTTTCCTTCTTCATAAATATTTACGTCCTTGATATTTTTAATGAGGCCGCCAAAATTATTAAACTGGCTTCTTCCGCCAATAAAATAGAATTTGTTGTAGCCCTCAAAATCGTTGATAATGCTACGCTGGTTGACACTTTCCTCATTCCGTGTTGCAAATTTGCTCAGTTGCACATCAGGTATACCGGTTAGTGTGGCAAACACTCCTCTTGCAGTGCCAAAGGTTGGCGAAAAGCACCGGTTGAAGAAAATCCCTTCTTTGGTTAGGCTTTCAAAATAGGGTGTCGCATTTAATACATTGCCGCTCATTGAACTTTTATACATACTGAAGCTTTCACAAATTACCAGTATTATATTTGGCTGACTTTCCAGCGCAATGCTTGAAGGATGAATGAACCGGGTATACTTACTACTCCAAACGCCACCCAGGTTTAAAAAGTTATTCATTACCGGAAAATATTCACGGGCCCGGGTATTATAATCGGGATCGCGGAAGCGCAGCGTTGTGAAAAAATTCTGGAGGGGATTAAGGGCCAGGTTACTCTTAAATTCATCATTAAGCTTGAACGCCCGGAAAAAATTTAACGGACTCGCAGTAAAAAATCCGTACATAAACCAGCAAAGAATCGCCAAAGCCGCCACATGCCACCGGCGCCGATAAGTAAACTTGTGAATATTTATATTCTTATCCTGTACATCAACATGTGTCCTTCTGAAGATCCATATCATCATTAATACAGCTCCAACCAATCCAATTAAAATCCATATTATCGGGTAGCTCTGCCAAACCATTTTTAAACTTTCCCTGGGATCTTCTGCAAAAATTAGTGCATCTGCATTCAAACGTGCATTGATGTAAGAGAACTGTCCAAAATCGGCACCATAAAAAAATAGCACCAATAGTGTGATAATTCCGAGGTAAGCAGTCCAGAATTTCTTCGATTGCTGGCTATGAAACGGGGCCAGCTTGGGAAACAATGATAAAACTGCAATCGGAAACAAAATAAATGAAATCCACCTCAGATCATATTTCAGGCCCAGCCAGAACGATGGCCACAATTCCAGGTAAGGAATTATTTTCGGCTTAAAACAAATAACCGTGGCCACCCTGAAAGCAGTAAAAATAAAAAGGTATATAAAAAACAACTTCACGATCCACTGGATCGCTTTTGGCACCCGCCACTTTATAAGCATCGCTTGATATCCATTTACTTATAATGAATGAATTTGCAAAGTTAACCGCTAACATTTTGTAAAATCATCTTAATTTTCTTTTTTGTTATTGAGCAAGAGGTATTTCGCAGTCTGATACCAGCCATTAGCAAGTTCGCTCATCGTCTTTTTCGCACTGTCGTTTCTGACAGCTTCATTATTCCGTACGGAAACAAATTCCACCGTACCATTTTGGATATTTTGTGTATAGTAGTAATCGTTGCTAACCAGACCAATGTTCCGGATGTCCGGATCCGCGATGAATGCATAATGTGGAACCCTTGTGGTAGTATCCAAAAGATTACGGCCAAAGCTGCTGTTAACGTACGGTTGTTTGGTAAGATTTGCCACTGTAGGCAAGATGTCAAGTTGAGAGCAAACATCGTTAATCCGCCTTGCAGGCAACCTGCCCGGCGAATAAAATAATAATGGTACATGTTCCGCCAGTATGCCTTGCTTGGTAAAGCTCCTGGGGAACATATCGCCGGCATCACCGCGTAAACCATGATCTCCTACAAACACGAAAATGGTATTCTTGAAAAATTTCTCCCGTGCAGCTGCCTCCATGAATTTCTGGAAACAAAAATCGGTGTAGCGAAATGCATTTAATTGCCCATTGTCATCAAAACCATATTTTTTTAATGTATCAGCGGAATAACTTACAATCTTAAATTCTCCCCGATCTTCAGCGGGGATCGTATATGGCCTGTGATTATCGGAAGTTTGGATAATGCTAAAGAATGGCTTGTTCTGCTCCCCCAAAATCCTGGCCGATTCCAGGAAAAGATTTTTATCACTGATGCCCCATACATCTACTTTTTTTGCCTTAAAATCATCTTCCTCATAAATCCTCAATCCGTCAATATTATTTGTGAGCAAGCCTCTTATATTAGCCCATGTAGTACTCCCGCCCAGGAAGTAAAATTTATCGTAAGATTTGAAATCATTTATAATGGTATGCTGATTAACTGCGGCAGGGTTCCGGCTGGCCGTCTTAGGATCTTCCACATCAGGTATACCTGTGATTACAGCCCACACCCCGCGCGCAGTACCAAAAGCAGGTGTAAAACACCGCTCAAAGAAAATACCGTTATTACATAACCGGTTAAAATAAGGCGTAGGATCGAGTTTATTTCCAAACATTGAACTCTTGTAGGCACTGAAGCTTTCGCATATTACTACCACAACATTAGTTTTTTCAACAAACGTGTCTTGGAAGGAAGTGAGCCTTTTAAAATTGAGCGGCTGACGATTTTCCGGTGGCACTCCCAGGTAGGCAGCCATTACCGGGTAAGCCGCTTTGACTTTCACTATATCAAATCCAGACTTTCGAAACGTGAGGCTACTAAAGAAACTTTGGAAAGGGTTAAGGGCTGTACTGGCTTTAAAATCGTCGCCGAAAGCAAACGCATCACTCCATCGCAATGGGTACTGGCCAATCTTTCCGAAAATAGCTAAGGCAAATACAAGGACTGTAAAGCTGTACATAATCGTGTTACCGCGTTTACTTTTTAAGATTGTAGCTTCTTCAGTTAAACTTTTAATTCGCTTTTTAAGAAAATAGGTAGAGATGAAAATGAGTACAATAAGCCAAAGAAATATTTTCACCAGCGGATAGGTTTGCCACATCATGCGGGCGGAGATTGCCGCGTCCTGAGCAAAGTTTAAAACGGAAGCGTTGAGGCGTTGTTTCAAATAATCATAGTGATAAAAATCGCCAGCATAAAAGATCAGTACTATTAAAAATACCAGGGCGAGCATAATCACCCACGCGTTGCGGCATGCCGTATTTCTGAAAGGAGAAAGAAAACGAAAAGCTCCAAAAACTAATAACAGTATACCTAAAATTGAAACTATCCGTGCATCATATCGTAGCCCCAGAAGAAACGCTGACCCGGTAAAGGGCCTGTCGGAAGGGCGGTAGTGAAAGAAGAAAAAGAACCGGTAAAATGTCATTAGCAGCAGAACAACTAATATGACCGAAAATGTAAAACGCAACAACCGGGGCACGCGCTGGAACATACTCATGAAACTTTATTTAATCTGTCGGCTAAATTACTTTATTTAAATTTGACAATATTCTTAAACCATGTATAGCATTATCAGGGTCGACAGGGAATTATTTAAACTCATTAATCAAACCTGGCAGAACTCAATTTTTGACCAGGTCTTTCCATTGATCCGCAATTCTATCTTTTGGATACCGCTCTATCTTTTCCTGCTGCTCTTTCTTATAATAAATCACAAGAAGAATATATTTTGGTGGATTATTTTTGCAGCAAGTACGGCCATTCTCACTGATTTCGTAAGCAGTAAACTTATTAAGGAAAACATTATGCGCCTGCGCCCCTGCAATGACCCCACACTCGCAGACAGTATGCGTTTTTTGCTGAATTACCGTCCGCAAAGTTCAAGTTTCACCTCTTCTCACGCAGCAACTCACTTCGCACTTGCAGTATTTTTTTACCTGACTCTCAGGAATATTATTGGAAGATGGGCATTATTGTTCTTTCTTTGGGCGTTTTTAATTGTATACGCGCAAGTCTATGTTGGCGTTCATTTCCCTCTGGATGTGTTTTGCGGAGCTATTATTGGTACGGGTATTGGTTACTTCACCTCTTATACATTTAATAAAAAACATTTGTTGGCTTAATTAATATTATGACCGAAGTATTTATATTGCTTTTCCTGATTTTCGTTAACGCGCTTTTCGTAATGAGTGAGATAGCCCTGGTAAGCGCGCGGAAAGGAAGACTGGAAGCGCTAGCGGCCAAGGGCGATAGTAAGGCGAAGGCGGCCCTGGATCTTTCTTCAAATCCCGAGAAATTTCTTAGTACCGCCCAAATAGGCATCACACTCATCTCGATATTAACGGGTGTGTATTCCGGCGAGAAGTTTAGTAAACTTGTAGTGCCTTTCTTTCAGGACATCTACTGGACTCAGAAGTACGCCAACACAATTTCGACGACAGTGGTAGTGGTAATTGTTACTTTTATGTCAATCATTTTTGGTGAACTCATTCCAAAAAAGTTCGGATTATTAAGGGCAGAAAAAATTGCGCGTTTTGTAGCCGGACCAATGAATATACTGACCATGATAGTTTATCCATTCGTTTGGCTACTATCGAATATCACCAATATAATTTTCAAGATTTTTAACATTAAAAAAGCCACGGACAGTGCGGTAACAGAAGAAGAGATTAAACAGATGATTTCTGAAGGGAGCGAACATGGCTCAATAGAAGAAGGAGAGAAAGAAATTATCGAACGCGTGTTCCATCTTGGCGACCGCAATATCACCTCGCTAATGACTCACCGAACTGACATTGTATGGCTTGATCTCAACGATACAGTTGAGGATGTAAAACGAAAACTTGATGACATTGTGTTCAGTACGTTCCCGGTTTGCAACAATAGCATAGATGATATTAAAGGCCTGGTCTACGTTAAAGACCTGGTTAAAGCCGACCCTGGCACAAAGCTGGAAGAGTTGCTAAAACCTGCCTTGTTTGTACCGGAAAATAATAAGGCGTATCAGCTTCTCGAAAAAATAAAATCAACCCGAATTCATACCTGTTTTATCGTAAACGAATACGGAACAATGGAAGGAATGATAACCTTAAATGATATTATGGAAGCCATAGTAGGCGATGTTCCACAAACAGGTCAGGAAGAATATGAGATTATTGAACGCGAAGATGGAAGTTTCCTTGTTGATGCTCAAATACATTTCTACGATTTTCTTGCATATTTTGAGCGGGCAGACTGGATGAATGAGGGTGAGCAGGTTTTTGATACTGTTGCTGGCTTTGTTCTTCATGAGCTTGAACATATACCTGCCACCGGCGAGAGATTCGGATGGCGGGATTTCGAATTCGAAATCATTGATATGGACGGCCAACGAATTGATAAAATAATGGTTACCATTTCCCAGGAATTAAAAGAAGAAAGATCAGACGATTAACATTAAATTCTTAAAATTTAAATTCTGCCCGGTCTTCAGGATTGTTCAATTTGTAATGTTGTGTATTGCCATTTACAGTACAATGAATCAAACCTATCTGCTGAGTCTCAAATTCATATAAAATATTATCCGTGATAGTAATATTTTTAGCAGGTGCAACATTGCCTGTTTCAAAAAAACAATTAATCCCTTCTTCGTCCTGTTCAAATCCAAGCATTTTAAGCGACATTGAATTGGAATTTACAGAGACTTTTAAATGTTTTTGAATATAGTCATTTATGTATTTATTCATGGATGCCCTGGCATTTGCATCGAGAAGGTCAATATGGGTGTGGTAAGTTTTACGAAGTGCCTTTTCAAAATCATCAGTAAATATTTTACACGAAATCTCTAAAGAATTACTTTTTGGATTCTGTTCGATATTGATAACACTTACAAAAATAGGATGGTAAGGAGTTGCCCCCAGGAATGCGCTAAAACAGGCAATAAAAAGAAATTTAAATAAATACACCCGCATGCGAAATACAATTTTAATGAACCTACTATGTAGATATTTTTGTCCTATACAAAAATAGGCTTTAGCTCCAATATCAACCCATTCATGAACGATTTTTCATTTTATTTTACATTAGGCTGGAAGCATATTATAAGCGCAGACGCATTCGACCATATTCTTTTTATTATTGCCCTTGCTGCAGTGTACCTGATAAGGGATGTAAAACATCTATTAGTTCTGGTTACGGCATTTACTTTTGGACATTCACTTACACTTGCATTAAGCGTATATGACATTATCCGTTTTCCCTCAAGGTTCGTTGAGTTTCTTATTGCTCTAACGATCGTAATTACGTCGTTACTCAACATAATACTAAAACAAAGTGTAAGTAATCAAATGAAGCCGCGCTATTTACTGGCACTTAGCTTCGGGCTTGTACATGGCATGGGTTTCGCGAACAGCATTCGTTTTTTGCTAAATAAAAAAGAAAGTATCTTTCTTCCGCTGTTGGGATTTAATCTTGGACTGGAGGTCGGGCAGGTCATCATAGTAACTATTATTCTATGTTTAAGTTACCTCTTCATAACCAGGGCCGGTTTAAAGCAGCGAAGCTGGATTATCATTTTGTCATACGTTGCACTTAGTGTAGGATTTTTCATTTGTTTTCAAAGATTCCCCTTTAACGGTCGGCCATAAACGTATAAAATTTAATAACTTTAAAGCCTAAAATTATTTAAATGAAAGTTCTGTTAACATTGGTATTTTCTTTACTATTTAACCTCTATAGTTATGCGCAAGATGCAAAAAATAACCCCGGAAGCAATCACGGTAACCGATTCGAACAATTGGGCACGATGTTACCAACACCAAACGAATACCGCACAGCCAGTGGCGCCCCGGGACCAAAATACTGGCAACAACGTTGTGACTATGATATTGTAGCCGAGCTTGATGAACCATCACGTAAACTAACCGGCAAAGAAACAATTACCTACTACAATAATTCGCCTGATAACTTAACTTACCTGTGGTTACAGCTCGATGAAAACCAGCATAGCGATATTAATAATTCCGGATATGCCAGCAATAATCCTATGAGGGAAAATGTATTCCCCCAAGACCTCGCAAAATCAATTCATGACAAGGCCTATGGTGATAACATTACGAAGATCACCACCTCAGCAGGCTTTACTTTAAAATATACCATCAACAAAACAATGATGCGTGTTGAGCTGCCGCAAATACTGAAACCTGGTCAGCAATTTAGCTTTAAGGTTGAATGGAACTATTATATTACCGACAAAACAAAATACGGGGGTCGCGGGGGATATGAATTTTTTCCTGAAGATGGAAATGATCTTTTTACCATGACGCAATGGTACCCGAGACTATGCGTATATAGCGATTTCCAGGGATGGCAGAATCACCAGTTTGCCGGAAGCGGCGAATTTGCGCTTACGTTTGGAAACTTTAAAGTAGCCATGACTGTTCCTGCTGACCACGTTGTTATGGCAACTGGACA
>JANXYS010000075.1 GCA_025355935.1 Chitinophagales bacterium
CATGGATGGATGAAGGAATGAACAGTTATTATGACCAGCGATATGTGGTAGAATATGGAACCGGTAATACTGAAGGCAAAAGCAATACCCCAACCTTTCTAAGGGACCGTGTGCCTCAGGATGTGGAGCAATTAGTTCTGGCTACGATTACTGGAATAAGAAAAGATCAGCCCATAGAAACTTCCTCCGAAATCTATACTAACCTTAATTACAGCACTATAGCCTATACCAAGACAGCAAACTGGATGAAACTGATTGAAACTAAACTAGGTCAAAGTATTTTCGACAGCTGCATGCAGGTTTATTTCAAAGACTGGAAATTCAGGCACCCTTCACCAGAAGATTTTAAGCATTCTCTCGAGCAAACAAGCGGGCGGAACTTAGACACTGAGTTCGCATTATTATATAAAAAAGGGCTGCTGGTTGCAGCGCAAAAGAAAGATCTACGCCTCGCTGCTTTTTTTAGTTTTAAAGAAACTTTCATGCATCATTATATTTCCATCGCCCCATCGGCCGGCTATAATTTTTATGACAAATTGATGATTGGTGCATTTATTCATAATTATAGTTTACCCTTGCCAAAATTCATTTTTTTCGCAGCACCACTGTACGCAACCGGATCGAAAAATATAAATGGTCTAGGCCGCGCCGGGTATAACTGGTATGGGAGTAAGGGTGAGAAACTGGAGGTATCGGTTGCTTTCGCGAAGTTTAGCGGGGATAGCTTTAAAGACTCAATCGGTAACACCAGTTATCAGCCTTTCAGGAAGATTGTTCCATCATTTAAATACGTCTTTGCGAATGCGCGTGCCCGCGCTTCTATCACAAAATACATCCAATGGAAAACATATTTTATACAGAAAACAGACTTACTCTTTAATCGCGATACGATCAACAACGTTGATTTAATTACTTACCCAAGGGTGAATAAAATTATTAACCAGTTGAAATTCGTTGTGGAAAATACCCGCGTACTTTATCCATACGACGCAACGATGCAGGTTGATCAGGGAAATGGATTTGTAAGGGCCGGTATTACGGCAAATTATTTTTTCAACTATGTAAACGGAGGGGGAATGAATGTGAGATTCTTCGCAGGCAAATTCTTCTATACCGGCGATAAGACGTACCTGACTTCGTATGAGACTGATCCTTACCACCTGACTTTAAGTGGCCCGGCGGGATATGAAGACTATACTTATAGCAATTACTTTTACGGAAGAAATGAATTTGCAGGCGCACCCGGCCAACAAATCATGATCAGGGATGGAGCATTCAAAGTGCGCACCGATCTTTTAAATGCAAAACTGGGTAAGACGGACGATTGGCTTACTGCAGTAAATTTCACAACAGATATTCCGAATCAGGTAAATCCATTTAAAGTACTACCGTTTAAGCTGCCTATTAAGATCTTTTTGGATGCCGGAACATACGCCGAAGCCTGGCAGAAAAGCAGGGCTACCGGTCGCATCCTTTTTGATGCAGGATTACAACTTTCACTTTTTAAAAATTCTATCAACGTTTATTTCCCGCTGCTGTACAGCAAGGTTTATAAAGATTATTTTAAGTCATACATCTACGAAAAACGTTTTTCTAAAAACATCTCTTTTAGTTTTGATTTACAAAATCTTACTTTAAAGAAATTATTTCCGCAATTTAATTTTTAGAGTGGCCATTAATTACATAGCGCATAAGGATATAGATATAAATAAATGGGATACATGCCTATCGCTTTCATTCAATAAAGTTATCTATGCGCAAAGGTTTTATCTGGATCAAATGGCGTCAAACTGGGATGCTCTTGTACTAAATGATTACGAAGCAATTATGCCCCTTTCCTGGAGAAAGAAATGGGGATTCAAGTACCTGTACCAACCGGCATTTACGCAGCAGGGCGGAGTTTTTAGCATTTGCCCGTTAGATGTGCACACGCTTTCTGAATTTATGACTAAAGCCACATCGAAATTCAAGTTCGCAGAATTTACAGGGAATACCGGAGCGCAATTTCCCCCCTCAGATACCTACACATTAGCGGCAAGATTAAATTTAGCCTTAAAGCTAAGCGATTCGCATTCTGATCATTTTATGCGCTATGATTCAATAATAAAGAAAAATTTAAAGCGCGCTTCAAACGCTGATCTGAGATATATAACTTCTGCCGATTATGCCGGCATCATTGAATTTTACCAGCAACAATATGAAACAAGATTACCAGATTTCAACTTAGGTGATTACAAAAAGTTTGAAAAGATTTGCGACAAACTATTTTCAGAAAACAATTTAATATGCCGGACTGTACTTCAACAATCCGGCAACGTTGTTGCGGGCATGGTTCTGTTAAAAGATCATAACAGGCTTTATAACCTGGTATCAGCAGTTAATGCAGAAGGAAGAAAAATGCAGGCTAATTATTTATTGTATGATAAACTGATTGAAGAGTTTTGCGGCCAGTCTTTAACCCTTGACTTTGAAGGATCAGATGTACCCGGGATAGCAGAATTTTATAGGCGGTTTAATCCTGAAGCCGAGAGTTACCAGTTTGTGCGTTTCAATAAGCTGCCAGTCCCTTTCAAATTTTTTAAGTAGCGAGCTTCTTTATAATTAAAAAGCTTTCCCCATACTGAATTGCGTATTTATAATACTTTTGGAGGGCACGATATGGAATAACTTCAACGTTGAATCCGGCAGTCCGGACACGCATAACATAATCCGTTAAAGAGTAAATCCGCACATGATCTTTTTGCCCGAACAGAGCAGACTGTTTTGTAGCATTATTAATTGTCGGCTCCTCAAGGGTTGCTTCAATAAGCTCACTATAGGGCACCTGTAGTACGGCTCTTGCACCCGTCTTCAACACGCGAAACATTTCGTTGAGCGCTTTTATATCGTCGCTGATGTGCTCAAGAATGTGATTGGCAACCAGTAAATCAAAATGATTATCAGGATAGGTGAAGTGAGTAGCATCTTGCTTTTCAATCAGGCCATCTATGGTTCTATAAAACCCTGGCAGAATATCAGCTGTTGTAACACGGCCTTTTTGTTTAAGGAAATGATAAACGTTTTTTTCAGGAGAGAGATGCAGGATTTTCATACCTGTTTCCTGTATTTCCGAAAGTTCCGCGATTACAAGTCGTTCGCGGGCAGTACTCAAACAATAAGGACAAAATATGTGGTTTCCGTACCCGGCTATTACCTGGTAATTGTGGAGGGCTTCACGATTTTCTCTTGTGGGGTAATCAGGAACAAACTCTTTATATTGCCTGCTGCAAACATTGCAGATAAACCCCTCTCCACGAAGACTTGCATATACACGACGTGTTTGCGCCCGCCTTTTCAAAAAAAGAAAATTTCTGTAAGAGGATTGTAACGGATGATAAAGATGAAACTTTTTTAAAATGATTTTAAGAAGCTCTTTCATCCATTATTTTTTCGGCGAGCAAAAGATCAACCGGCCGGGTGATTTTAATGTTTGTTTCGTCACCATCCACGAGGTTTACCTTCATACCAAACGCCTCTACCACTGTAGCCTCGTCGGTGTACTTATCTTTATAATCAATATTAAAAAAAGCAGGTAATAGGATCTTGCTATGGAAAGTTTGTGGGGTTTGGACCAATCGTATGTTGTTCCGATCAAGAATCTCATTACCCTCTGTCGTAAGAATTCTCAGGCTATCCCCCGGTTTAATAACTGGTATAGCAGAACCAACCTCTAACGTATACTCATAGCAACTTTTGATAAGTTCGATCTTAATGAGACAGCGCACTGCATCATGAACAAAGACAACACTCTCATCACTTACCAGTAGTAAACCATTTTGAACAGAATGGAAACGAGTGCGGCCGCCTGCAGTAATTGTAATCCGGCTGTAATCAAAGAATGCATCTATAATCTCCTGACCTGCTGCAATAAACTCTTCCGGCAGAACCAATATCACGTGCATATCCTCGTAGGCATCAAGAAATGCCCGGATGCTGTAATACAGCAACGGCTTGCCCTTTAATATCAGAAATTGTTTCGGCAAACTGCTGTTCATCCTGCTTCCGGAACCACCGGCGACTATCACTGCAAATTTTTTCATTTTATTCCCCCCAATATTGCCTGCAAAATTGCAGTAGCAATGTGTTTACTTTCGAATTGATCTGGTTGTCATCACTAACTCCTAACAATTACTAAATCAGTTCCTCAGCTATACGAACACAAGCCGATATTAATCTTTATAGATAGCTACATAATTTTTACCATCGCTTTTTTTAAAACCCCGATACATACCCGCACTATTAAACATCATTGAGGTATTACCCTTTGCATCGATCCCTATCATTCCTCCTTCCCCATGCATTGCCACAAGTTTTTTATGAACTACTTCATTCATCGCGTCTTCAAGGGTAAGTCCTTTGTATTCCATCAGGCAACTTACATCATGAGCCGCAACGGCACAAATAAAGGGTTCGCCATGACCGGTACAACTAATTGCGCAGGTTTTATTATTGGCATAAGTTCCGGCACCAATAATTGGACTATCGCCGATGCGTCCATATTTTTTATTGGTCATCCCACCGGTACTCGTAGCGGCTGCAATATTGCCTTGCTGATCGCAGGCAACTGCACCAACTGTACCAAATTTTTTATCTTTCATTAATTCTTCAAGACCCTGGTGGGTATGATCCAACGAATAACTATCACTATCACGCATAGCTTTCCACTGATCGTACCGGAATTTGGAAAAGAAAAACTCATCCGGTTCAAGTTTAATTCCTTGCTTAATAGCAAAATCGTTAGCACCCTTCCCACTGAGGAAAACATGATTACTGTTGTTCATAACCTCCGCCGCAAGCTCAATTGGGTTACGAACGTTCCTCACTCCTGCAACAGCCCCGGCATTAAGTTCTTTGCCATCCATGATGGCAGCGTCCATTTCCTGCACTCCTTTTTTAGTAAAAACTGATCCCCGCCCGGCATTAAAAAGCAGGTTGTCTTCCAGAATTACAATTGCTGCCTTAACTGCGTTAGTTGCGGCACCGCCTTCCTCCAAAACTGCATACCCGGCATCCAAAGCTTCCTGAAGACCTTGTAAGTACGCCTTTTCTAATTCAAAAGTCATATCTTCTTTTAAAATTGTTCCGGCTCCCCCGTGTATAGCGATTGAAAATGGTTGCATACTTAAAAATGTTTTCTATGGTCAAAATTATTCCTTTTAAGGAGAAATGCCTTCTAAGTTTTTGCGGGAATATTTAAAAGCCTGCGAATATTTCGGAATTTTGTTAGCGGTTTTCGCACAATTTGCCGATTGCTAATTTTTAACACACCGCGGGATGGAGTATAGCATTAGCAGCGCGCGGGTTTATAGTAAAATAAACTTTGAGCCTGCACCATAAGTTATTTAATCAGGAAGCTGAGATATTAGAGAAGCTTTTTACATTCATCCAGCAACATTATCTTATCAATGGCAACGGTACCGACTTCTTCGCAAACCAGGCCCCCTGCAATATTCGCTATTTCTGCCATTAACCGGGGATCACGGGTTGCAGCGTAAACGAGGGAAGCGACAGCAATTACAGTATCGCCGGCACCACTCACATCCGCCACACTCCGGATGTGAGTATGTATCCAGGAATGAACGTGTTCATCCTGGTAATAAACGCCCTTTTCTGAAAGAGTAATGAAAGAAACATGATGTTTTAACCGGGTGAACAAAGCCTGGTGAATATTTTGTAATGACTCTTCCGATACTTCATCGCCAATAATGTTAAGACCCTCTTTTGCTTCATGCAGGTTAGGCTTAAATATATCGACATCACGATATTCGAAAAAGTTTTTTCGTTTAGGATCAACAGCAGTAAGAATGTTATTTTCGCGGCAAAGTGCGATAACCCGATGGATGACTTGCTTCGTTAAAACACCTTTGTTATAATCTTCCAGGATAACAATTTGCGGAAGCTCATTTTGAATATACCTTTCAAAAACATTTAGCAGCTGGTCTTCTTCTTCCAAATTTAATGCATAGGTTATTTCTGCATCCAGGCGCATCATGTGCTGGTTCCGGCTAATGATACGTATTTTATTTGTTGTTATTCGATTCTCACTTTTTACCAGGTAGTCTGTATTAATATTATTGTCGGTAAGCAAGGTCGTAAGCTGGTTGCCATCCATATCATTTCCCAAAATACTAATTACACTTACTTCGGCGCCGAGACTTTGAATATTCAGCGCCACATTCCCTGCACCACCAATACGCTGTTCGCGTTTGGTAACTGCCACTACAGGAACGGGTGCCTCCGGCGAAATACGGTCAACCTTTCCCCACCAGTATGTATCGAGCATCACATCTCCTATCACTGCCACTTTTAAGGAAGAAAAAGAGTTAAAAAGTTCATCAAAATTCACAGCGGACATATGTTAAGTTCGTTTATTTTTATTTGCGACTGCAATATAATAAATCGGTATTCCTGCCAACACAATAATCAGCCCGGGCCAGGTAAACGCAGGTTTGTAGATGATGAGTAATACACAAAACGCAACTGCCATAAGGATGTAGATTGCAGGCAATACGGGATAACCGAAGGCTTTATACGGACGTTCAGCATCAGGCATGATTTTGCGCAATCGGAAAATGCCGAAAATTGTAAGCGCATAAAACAATACAACTACGAAGGAGATCATGTCAAGCAGGTCGCCATAACGTCCGC
>JANXYS010000105.1 GCA_025355935.1 Chitinophagales bacterium
ATTGTTTGAAACCCTCTTCATTAACAGTACTGCCGTCAACACTTAATGTCCAGTTGCCAGGTGGCAAGGGGAAAATTTTATCAGTCTTGTTGCCATTCAAGAGTACGAGAATATCTTTCCATTTATCGCCGTTCGCATGATCATTAAGCTGGTAAGCTACAAACAATGGAATCTCTGTGTTTATGAATCTCAGACGCTGCTGTATCAATTTTGTAGTGGGCATCCTGAACGCAGGATGATGTTTTCGCAATGCAATTAAAGCCGTATAATACTCAAACAGATTTTTGTACTTTGTTTTTCTGCTCCATTCAATTTCGTTAATCGAATCAGGTGAATTATAGGAATTAGCTACCCCTTTTTTCGTTCGTAACAGCTCAGCACCTGATTGAGTGAACGGAACTCCCTGTGAGGTAAGAACTATCATCTGACTTAACTTATCCATTTTTATAATGTCAGCCTCCATGGCTTCAGG
Source organism: Chitinophagales bacterium (assembly GCA_025355935.1). Classification (GTDB taxonomy): domain Bacteria; phylum Bacteroidota; class Bacteroidia; order Chitinophagales; family Chitinophagaceae; genus Ferruginibacter. Next base: position 473 of record JANXYS010000105.1, read on the forward strand.
GTTAGCAATTTGTAGTCGGTCAAACAGGGTATTGTCATCATGACAGGAAACATAATTGATTGTTTGAGCCGGTTCAGCAGCCCATGGAGCTTTAGAATAATTTACCGCGCTGTAGTCAACCTGTGGATGCTGGGTGGAGGCCACGATGCCAAACTTTACGCTTTCTACAGTTCCGCTGGCGGCGCTTACAAATCCTTTCTCTTTCACATTGTTATAAGGTCCGCGCAAGGCATCTCTTAGGTCATCACTGAAAGCAGCAATTTTATGAAGCTGGTAGGTGTTCTTTTTTACTGCCCTGGCATTTTCAGGTAGCGGACTTGCCCCGGCCGTCCAGCCTTCGCCATAAATAAAAATCGTCGGGTCAATTTTGTGCAGGCTGTCACTTATATCGTTCATGGTTTGTATATCGTGCACTCCCATAAGATCAAAGCGAAATCCATCCACGTGATATTCTCTTGCCCAATAGGCCACAGAAGCGGCCATAAACTTTCGCATCATTGGTTTTTCAGAAGCTGTTTCATTGCCGCAAGCTGTTGCATCTGAATAACCGCCATCCGCATTGTGTCGGTAAAAATATCCCGGAACTTCCTGGTTAAAGACCGACTGGAGGTTCGCTGTATGATTATACACAACGTCCAATATCACCCTGATACCACTTGCGTGCAGGGCCTGTACCATCTGTTTAAATTCCCTGATTCTGACTTTCCCGTCGAAAGGATTTGTAGAATAACTGCCTTCGGGAACATTATAGTTGAGCGGATCATATCCCCAGTTATAAACTTCTTGTCCGGGGTTAGATTCGTCAATTGAATTGAAATCAACGGACGGTAATAGGTGGATATGGGTAATGCCCATTTCTTTTAAATGATCGAGCCCCGTGGCGACACCCCCAGTAGTTTTTGTGCCCTTCTCAGTTAAACCCAAAAAATTTCCCTTATGCCGTATTCCCGAATTTTTATCAATTGAAAAATCACGAACATGAGACTCGTAGATGATGATGTCTGTAAAGCTCTTTTGAGGTGGCTTTTTATCATTTATCCAATTATCAGGGTTGGTCTCAGCCATGTTGATCACCTCTCCTCTTTTCCCATTTACCCCTACTGCTTTTGCATACATACCTGGTGTTTCAGATAACCACTTTCCACTGCACTGTACCTGGAAGGCATAATAAGTATTCCTTAGGTCGCCTGCAACTGTCTTTATCCAAACGCCAGCCTGAGCCTTGCTCATTGAGAAACTGTCAATTGCAGTCCCCCCTGCACCAGCTTTGTATAACCGAATTTCCACCGCTGATGCCGTTGGTGCCCAGATTTTAAACGAAGTTTTTTCAGCTCGATAGGTCACACCCAGGTCATTTCCAGTATAAACCGGGTAAGTTGCAGGGGTAATTTGAGCAGAGCATACAAAAGGTAAAAGAAGAAGAATGATGAGTTTCATATTTTATTTTAAATTTTGCTTTTTGAGATATTTAACGGTTTCGGACAGCCGAAGGTTGCCGATCAGAACTGCAGGCAGCATCCTGAATTAAGTATATATTTAAGTGCCTTTTTTTGGGCCAGAACTTTATACTTCAAAAATTTGTGAAGACAAGTTACCAAAACAAGTAGTCAATATAACTTTTAAGGTATGATTTTATAATCTACGGAATTAGCAAACGAGTACAAGCTGTCGATGAGAAAAATCTTGTATGTCGACGAGTTACGCAGTCTTAAAATTTATAGATGTCCATCCGGCCGTTTACATCAGCGTATTCTTTTTTTAGCAGTCTTCCTTAAGCGATTAGAATAGGCATTTGGCCAAGGCTGGCAGTATTTGTGTAGAGCGTTAACTGCTAATACAAGTGCGCCAGGCTTATAAATACATGTCTATGTGTTTGCAACATGCATTCGTCATATGACTTTATACAAAGACCTTTTTCGCACGAATAATGCATTACTGGATATTAATTCGTGAATATTTATTATGTGATCGCGTTTCCACTTTTTATATATCATTAGAAATATTATGAACGTTACAACTGATAAAAAAGTCAAATCCCAGCCTGTATTATTATTGGCTTATCCTTTTGTTGTATACCTTCTACAAGCCGAAGCAAATGCAAGTCCTGAAATTACGGCATAACATATTAAAGCAGACTTACAGATCATTGTCCTGATCATTTGTTGGAGTTTGGAAGATATGCAGTATTGTTTGCTACAGTGTGGTTTCCGGCCTCGCATTGTGCTATAATTATAGATTTAAAAGGCATAAAATGTGACTTTGTTTTGCTCGCATAAAAAATATTTTTATTACAAAATACAATTCTTCAGGCAGCTTTTTAAACTGTCAGCAGCCGATGAAATTAGCTACCGATTTGACATCTTAAATGGAACTAGGATACTCTTGATTGTTTTAGCTACCGATATTACGTCCTGAAGGGACTGGAAACTGATGTGCCCCGAGGGCTACCGACATGGCACCCCTAAAGGGACTTGAAACTCGTGTCATGAAAATTAGCTACGGATGTGGCTTCTCCAATATAACTAGGAAACTCCTGATTGTGTTAGCCACCAATATGGCGTCCCTAATTTCTGACAATAGATTACGCGTTATACCGTGCAGACGCTGGCACAGACTTTGGGGCTTTTATGTAAAAAATTATGGAACAAAGCAAAGACAGTAAAGTCGTACCGATGACCTCTGTGGATAGTGGAAAGCTTCGTGAAGTAAAACCAGACGTTGCCTATTACACATGATACCCCAATTGCCAGACTGGAAATGGATACATGTACCAGGGCATGCCCCGGGGCAGATAGCTCTTTACCGGGAAAGTGACCGGCTACTGATTTCTGCAGATGCCCTATAACAGTTAAGCAGGATTCTCTATACCGGGTTTTCATGCAGCAAAAGGAAGTATGTGGCCCTCCGGTTTATTTAACCACTGATTGGGCTGCGACCTTGGATTCTGTTAAAAAATTAGCTGACCTGAACCCTGAAATAGTTATCCCTGGCCATGGTGCTGCTATGCAAGGGACAGAATTAAAAGACGGCCTTGATAAACTATTAGCTAATTGGAATGATGTGGCTGTACCGGAACATGGCAAATGGGTTGAAACTCAGTAAGAATATTTACCACGCCCGTGGCGACAAACTTATCACAGTAATTTTAAGTAGCGTCAGCATCTAACCTCCGCTAGGAAGAAGGATACGGTGTTTTGTGTATTTTTTAAACAATGCCAAAAAATTAACTGTTCAATTTGGACGATGATATAACTGTTGTTACAATTGCTGGCAAATCATGCGCCCGGTTCCTCAACCCCGCGCAGTTTTTTACCCAAATAAATCACCCTGTGCCTTCTCTTCCTCTGCAGGCTTCTCCCACTCCATCTCAACGGATTTTGAAAAGTCAACAAGCCTGGCGCCTACAGCCTTCCAGCCCATAACTTCAACCATCTTATCAACCTTAAATTTGGCTTTGTTGATGCCTGCACCGCGACCGGACTGAACTTTAAGGATAGGATGATCATCAGTGGTAACCGCCTCCAGCCTGTTGTCTTTGCCTTCCTTTATGAAAAGAAACTTGTTATTAAGCGTGGTCGTTTCGATCTTAAAACGTTTGATGTTGAACTGCAGCTTTTCATTATCCAGGTAAACAGCTGTTACTACTTTATCGGCATTATATTTTTCGATCAGCAGGATCTTATCCGTTTCAAAGCGCTGCGTAAGCTCCTGATCGACGATCTCATAGTTGCCGTCGTTAAAGATAACCAACAGCCTGTCTTCCGCTTCAAATTTGCCGAGATATTCCCCTTTCACATCACTGTTAAGCCGGCCGAACTTATTATCAAACCATAATTTTTTTGCATCCAGCGTTGACCGGCCTGCCTCCTTAAACTTTACACTCCGTATCGGGTATTTCGTTACCTGGTTGCCCACGCTACCCCGGCCTTTGATTTCGAGTTCCTCGAAATAAAACTCGAGTTCTTTCTTCTTGGCAGTGCAATTTGGACTTAAAATGATTTTTACCACCTCTGCCTCCCCGTTAGGATTGGTACTGAAGTAATGCACTTTGCTCTTGTCAGCCGATTTCGTTAGATCGTATTCTTTGTCGCGCGTTACACCGGTAACATTAAAACGTTTCGCGTAACTCACACCAGTTTTCCCGTCTATATAGATCATGTTATATGTAGTACGCTCATCATTTTTTTGAAATACTGCCGCATGGATGATGTCCTTACCTATAAACGTTTTGTCAGATACCTTTACTACTTTCATTACGCCCGCCTTGGTGAAGGCAATGATATCATCAAGGTCAGACACCTCGGCTATCAATTCATCTTTCTTTAAGCCAGTGCCTATGAAACCATCGGCAAAATTCGCATACAGTTTGATGTTTGCAATTGCAACCGATTTAGCCTGTATCGTATCAAATTGCCGCAACTCGGTCTTTCTCCCCCTACCCTTGCCGTATTTTTTCAATAAATTTTCGAAATAGGTTACAGCAAAATCAACAAGGTTGGCGAGATCGTGCCGCACGCCCTTTATCTCGACTTCAAGATTTTTGATCTGAGCGTTCAGCTCATCAATATCGAGCCTGTAAATCCTTCTCACTGGCTTCTCGGTAAGCTTTACAATGTCCTCACGTGTAATGTCTCTTTTTAGTTTTTTCTTGAAAGGATCAAAAGCTTTGTCGATCGCAGCCAATACCTTTTCCCAGGTTTCGTGTTTCTTTTCGAGTTCTTTATAAATCTTTTCTTCGAAGAATATTTTCTCAAGCGAGGTATAGTGCCATTTTTCTAAAAGTTCCGCGAGCTTTATCTCGAGTTCTCTTTTCAGCAGCTCGCGGGTGTTGTCCGTGGCAATGCGCAGGAGTTCCGGCGCGCCGAGGAACATGGGTTTATTCTCAACGATTACACATGCATTGGGCGAAATGCTTACCTCGCAGTCAGTAAAAGCATATAAAGCATCAATGGTAATGTCGGGAGATATACCCGGCGCGAGCTCAATGAGAATCTCCACCAGGGCGGCGGTATGATCCGATACTTTTTTGATCTTTATTTTTCCCTGATCATTGGCTTTAACAATACTTTCCATTAACTGGGTTGTAGTAACCCCATATGGAACGCTGCGTATTACCAGCGTCTTTTTATCTAATTCTTCTATCACCGAACGTACCCGAACCTTACCCCCGCGCCGGCCTTCATTGTAATTACTGGCATCCATGCTGCCTCCGGTAAGAAAATCAGGCAGGAGTTCAAATTTTTTACCTCGCAGGCATTTAATAGACGCTTCGATGATCTCACAAAAATTATGCGGCAGGATCTTGGTCGCCAACCCAACTGCGATACCTTCTGCACCCTGCGCCAGTAATAATGGAAACTTCATCGGGAGTGTGATGGGTTCATTTTTTCGGCCATCATAACTTAATTGCCAGTTAGTAGTTTTTGCATTAAATGCCACCTCGAGTGCAAACTTGCTTAATCTTGCCTCGATATATCTGGGCGCCGCCGCGTCATCTCCTGTTCGGACGTCTCCCCAGTTTCCCTGTGTTTCTATTAAAAGATCTTTCTGACCCATGTTTACGAGGGCATCACCAATGCTGGCGTCACCATGTGGATGATATTGCATGCTTTGCCCGATGATATTGGCTACCTTATTGAAACGACCGTCGTCCATTTCTTTCATGGCATGCAGTATCCGGCGCTGCACGGGCTTTAAACCATCTTCCAGTGCAGGCACCGCCCGCTCAAGTATTACATAACTTGCATAGTCGAGAAACCAGGTTTTATATTGCCCGCTTACACCTGTATCACTATGCGCGTATTCTTCTTTTTCTTTCTTTGCCATGTCTATCGTGTCGCAGATCTCCTGCTGAAATTTATAATGATTATCTTTTCGTCATAACTCCCTGCATCTTTATAGCTCATATAGTTCCAGGGGCTGGTTATTAGGATCGTAAAAAAAACAAAATTTTCTGCCTGTCAGCTCGTCTGTTCTTATCCCCTGCACTTCCACATTTGCTGCTTCAAGTTCAGTTACCGATTGTTCGATGTCTTCTACAGCAAAAGCCAGGTGCCGTAAGCCCTTCGATTCCGGAAAAGAGTTTCGTTCCTTGTAGTCGGGGAAGGAAAATAATTCTAACTGGTATTGCCCGTTAATAGCCAGATCGAGTTTATACGATTGCCGGTCGGCGCGGTAAGTTTCGGCAACAATGGAGAATCCGAGAACTGAAGTATAAAACGATTTGCTTTTCTCGTAATCTCCAGCCAGGATTGCCACGTGATGGATTGCTTGAATATTCATACCTGCTTATTTAATGCTTACTAATTTCCTTTTGACTTAACTTCAAAGTCTTTCATATTGTCCAGCTTTCCTTGTACATCAAACATATCCTGCGCAATCATCACTTTGAGCCTCCATAGCAGGTATGCGTCGCCGGTAGTATGTTTGGCTTTACTGTAAAAGTGATTAATAACTTTCGATCCTTTTTGCCAGTCAGGAGTAATAACTTTTGTTAATTCAGCGTCATAAAAATCGTACTCATATTGGGCAAGTTTTTTTCCGCCTTCAAGGATGCGAACACCTTTGCTTTCAGTTGCCAGCCGGGTCCATTCGTCGGGGTCAACTTCAAACTCGCTCAGGGTGACCTCGCGGGCGAGTTTCTTTGCCTTCAAGAATTCTTTTGCAGGAATTTCATGCAGCCAGTTCGGGTAAAAAATATTCCCCTTTTCATTAATAAAAGGAAGATTATTCAGGTATAATATAAATACCCTGCCCTGGAATTCCTTTATGTAGTGCAGCATCCAGTAATACCCGCTTACGTCATGCTTATTCTGTGCTGCCCAGATCCAAATCTTTTCGTTCTCCTCCCGGCGCATCCGACCCACCAGCCCTGCAATCGTGTTATAATCATCTACCTCGTTCGTTGAAATCTTCGACTGGTAATCGCCACCCGCCAACACCCCGTTCCACCACTCACGGCGCGCGGCAATACCTTCACCAACGTATAAATTGTCGATCGGGCCGACTGCATAATCGTCTTTAATCTGGATAACTTCACCAGCCAGGCTTTCATCAAGCTGCACTGCAGCTTCCAATACTTTTATGTCCGCTTCGTTAAAAACTATGTGTATCATTTAAAAGTTTTATTTATTATATTTCAAGTTCCTCTACGCCAGAAAGCTAACCCAATGCGGTAAAAATCGACCACTAAATCTACCAAGAAGAAACACTAACAGCAATTACATTTTAAACATCTACCCATCATTTTTATGATAGAGGGTTCGTGTTTTTCCTGATTAAATAATATACGCAGGTGGTAAAGAAATTTCGTACCCAAGGTATTGATTCTATAAGGGAGAACTGCTCCTTTGGCTTCCACCCAAACTTGTACTGATAAATCGGGTTTATAAGAAAGTGCTTTTTGTTGATGATAGTATATTTTGTCTCAAGTGCTATCTTTTCGAACTGTTCTATCGATATGCCAGTCTGTTTTATTTCAACCATTTCGTCAACATTTTCGTTTGCTGCACGCAGTATGAATTTATACAAGGGCATAGGCAGCAAATGGTAATATGGGATTTTAGACAGCCATTTACTTTTCAGGATCTGCTGGTGGCCACCAAGCGGCATTTGCCAGGGCGGAAAGCCGAAGAAAATAACACCGCCTTCTTTAAGCAGGGTTTGCATAAATGCCATAATCCTGGGCTGGTCGTGAATATGTTCTATCACGTCTTTCAAAAGGATGATATCGAACCGGCCGCCAAGATCCTTTTCTATATCCGTATCGTAGATATTTTTAGAAACGAAACTGACCCTGCCGTTCTCAATTTCCCGAGCCAGCCAGCTCCGTGCATCTACGAGCCTTACTTCGTCTAATTCTACCCCCACCCCAATTAGTCCCCTGTCAAGGAATGGCTTTAGCACGCCCCCCTCTCCACACCCAATCTCCAATACGCGCATGCCCTTCACAACGTCAATCTTATCCTGGAGGAATGGCAACACATACTGCTCAACATTGGCAATATTGATATCAAAATACTTTTTCTTATCCTGGTGAAATTCAAACATGTAGTCCGTTATATGGCAGCAAAAATAGTTATTCAGATGCAACAGCATCCAGTTCAACCTTCAGGTTTTCAATGATAAAATCCTGCCTTGACGGGGTATTCTTACCCATGTAATATTCAAGAAGGTTTTGTACATGCTCGCCCTGCTCCATGATCACTGGTTGCAATTTCATATCCACGCTGATGAAGCGGGCAAATTCATCAGGACTTATCTCTCCTAGTCCTTTGAAGCGCGTTATCTCAGGCTTGGTGCCTAGCTTCTTCATTGCGGCCTGCTTCTCGGCTTCATCATAACAGTAAATAGTTTCCTGTTTGTTTCGTACCCTGAAAAGGGGGGTTTCGAGTATGTACACGTGTTGGTTCTTTACCAGGTCAGGAAAGAATTGCAGGAAAAAAGTCATCAACAGTAAACGGATGTGCATACCATCGACATCCGCATCGGTAGCTACCACAATATTGTTGTAACGTAGCCCTTCATACCCTTCCTCAATATTTAATGCGTGCTGCAACAAGTTAAATTCTTCGTTTTCATAAACAATCTTTTTCGTCAGCCCATAGCAGTTCAGTGGCTTACCACGCAAACTAAATACTGCCTGCGTACTTACATTTCGCGCCTTCGTAATGGAACCGCTGGCACTGTCACCTTCTGTTATGAAAATCGTACTTTCTTTTTGTTTTTCAATGATGCTGTCCTTGTCTTTCCCTGCAGGTTCATCGTTGTAATGAAATTTACAATCGCGTAACTTTTTATTATGGAGATTAGCCTTTTTGGCGCGTTCATTTGCAAGTTTTTTAATACCTGCCAGTTCTTTTCTCTCTCTCTCGTTTTGCTCAATCCTGCGTTTCAATGCCTCAGCTACTGCGGAGTTTCTATGCAGGAAATTATTCAATTCCTTACCCAGGAAATCTCCGATAAAGTTCTTCATACTTGGCCCATTCTCATACACGGTTTGTGAACCCAGTTTAGTCTTAGTCTGGCTTTCAAAAACCGGCTCCTGCACCCGCTCGCTAATGGCTGCGCATATACTTCCGCGTATGTCCGAGGCATCGTAATCCTTCTTAAAATAGTCGCGGATTGTTTTAACATAAACCTCTCTGAATGCAGCTAAATGAGTTCCGCCCTGCGTGGTAAACTGCCCGTTTACAAAACTGTAATATTCCTCACCATAGCTATTTTCGTGGGTAAGCGCAACTTCGATGTCTTCGCCCTTAAGGTGTATGATTGGATAGCGTATCTCATCTGCATTAGTTTTGCGTTGAAGGAGGTCGAGCAGGCCATTTTTGCTCACGTACCGTTTATTATTAAGGTTCATTACCAAGCCTGCGTTCAGGTAGCAGTAATTCCAAAACTGGTTGTCGAGGTACTCTTGTACAAAATGAAAATTTTTAAAAATGCTTTCATCCGGAATGAAGGTCACAAATGTGCCGTTGTCTTCTTTACTTGAAGCTTCCTTATGTTCTTTGCTTAATATACCACGTTCAAACTCCGCCGTCTTTTCCTTTCCCTCCCGGTATGCCGTTACCTTAAAATAATTACTTAGCGCATTTACGGCCTTGGTGCCAACTCCGTTGAGGCCAACACTTTTTTGAAAAGCTTTACTGTCGTACTTGGCACCCGTGTTCATTTTACTAACTACATCCACCACTTTGCCCAGAGGTATGCCACGCCCGTAATCACGTACTGTTATTGTTTTACCATTAATGTTCACATCTACATGCTTGCCATATCCCATGGTATGCTCATCGATGCAGTTGTCGATTACCTCCTTGAGCAACACGTAAATGCCATCATCCGGACTAGATCCATCGCCTAATTTACCTATGTACATACCTGGCCTAAGGCGGATGTGCTCCTGCCAGTCCAGGCTCCTGATGTTATCTTCGGTATACTCCGACCTATTGATGCTTTCTGCCATTGGTTATTGGTTTTTTTTAGGCTATCTCCTTCGCAAATATAAGATTTCGGCTATGTACAAAACTAATTTATTTAGTAATTTGCAATTGCAGCAAATATATTGAAAGGAAAATAGCTATTCCGCCGGATTTTGTTCACAGGGCTGTATAATATTACATATCGCTCATAAGTAGCCTGCCTTCCAAATTGGCCATCCCGCTAACTAACTCATGGTTTTGTATAACTTCGCCACGAAGATTTACTATTAAAGAACCGGATGGAAACAGGAGTACCAGAGATAAACCTCGCAAACATTGGCGTCTTAGCCGCAGAGCGGGAGGAGGAAAATGAGGCTTTCAGAAGCTTCCTGGAAGGGCGTGATCCTGTTATGATTGACGAACAGGTGGCAGCACTAAACCTGCTGATGGCAGCCCAGATAGACTGTACTGCATGCGGAAACTGCTGCCGGAAACTAATGATCAGTGTTTCCCCTGTTGAGGAACCCTTTTTTGCAAAGCATTTTAAGGTAACTCCCGACGAAGCCAGGGTTAAATATCTATCTACCGGCCTTTCAGGTACTCATATTATGGCCTCCATGCCATGCGTGTTTTTAAATAACAATCGCTGCAGCATCTACGAAAGTCGCTTTACAGATTGCCGCGAATTTCCTCACCTGCATCAACCTGGCTTTACCCGCCGCCTCTGGAGCACCCTCACCCATTATGCGATGTGCCCCATCATTTTTAATGTAGTGGAAAGGTTAAAAACGGAAGTGGGATTTAGGCGCTGAAATGACTGTTTATAATCCTGATTAGTTTTAACAAGATCGATACACGTAAAGGAATACGATTTGCGTAAGTGTAGTTATGAAAAAACTACTATTTATCTTACCCGGAATCCTGCTCATCCTGGCATCCTGCAGCAGTACACAAATCACCTCGTCCTGGAAGGCGGATGATGCCGTTAGAAAACCTTTCAAAAAAATTATGGTATTAGGTATTTTAGGCCAGAAAGACCGTGTTCTCCGCCAAAATCTGGAAGATCAGCTGGTAACTAATTTAAACAACCAGGGCTACAGTGCTGTATCTGCATTGCAGGAGTATGGTCCTAAGGCGTTTGACAAAGTGAAAGAAGAAGATATTGCCGACAAACTGAAAGCCAGTGGTTACGATGCTGTTATTACAACTGTTTTGCTGGACAAGTCGAAAGACGATTCCTATCGGCAAGGCAACGTGAGTTATCAACCCGTAGGTATAAGAAGATTTGGCAGGTATTACACCACCATCTATGACAGGGTTTACGAATCAGGCTATTATACAACTTCAACAAATTATTTTCTTGAATCTAATTTGTATGACATTGCCTCAGGAAACCTTGTGTATTCAGCGCAAGGGAAAGTAGTTGATCCGTCCTCGCTTGCAACCCTAGGGAAGGATTACGGTAAAGGACTGGTAAAAGACCTCAAGACCAAAAATGTACTGTCAGTAAAAAATTAACTAACAAACAGCTTTAAGTACGCGTTATTACAGCCCTTTGGGGAAGTGGTAACGCTTTTTTTTGTTTTCTCTATCGTTTCTTAGCCCACCTTTTTAAAAAAGATTTTAGTTTATCCAGCGTCTCTTCCTTGTAAATTCGGAGAAGGCCTTCGATCTGGAAATTGTAGTATAATATTTGTTAAAGAAAAGCTGTCCAGGTTATTAGCCTTACTTTTAACCCCAGTTATTAATCTTAAAACAAACTAAAAATGAAAATTATCAGCAAGTTGATGGCACTTAGTCTGGCATTGACGCTTGGCTTTGTGGGATGTAAACCCAAGGACGCCGACATTAAGTCGAACGTAGAGACCGCGCTTAAAACCAACCCGGAAGCTGCAGCGATCTCGGTATCGGTAACCGATGCTGTGGCCACGCTTAGTGGGGAAGTGAAAGAAGCGTCTTCAAAATCCTCCGCGGAAACTGCGGCCGCAGGCGCGAAGGGAGTGAAGTCGGTAGTAAACAACCTTATGACTGCAGCTCCGGTGGTCCAGGCCCCTGTTGAGATTGCCCCTGCGGATGCACTAACCGCGGGCGTAAGGGATGCCACCAAGGATTTTCCAACTGTTAATGCAACGGTGGATCCTGCAGGTGTTGTTACCCTCACTGGTACAATTGCAAAGGATAAAAGAATTGCATTGATGCAGGCCATCAGTTCTCTTAAGCCTAAAAGGATTGAAAACAAATTAACCACAAATTAAAAGAGGAAACAAATTATGACATTATCAGAAAAATACAAGCCGTTAACAGATGCTGCTACCACTTCAGAAGTAAAAGATCTGCAGGTTAGAGAACAGGATGGGGTTCTGTACATCGACGGTTCAGCGGCAACAGGTGCCATTAAAGATCAGCTTTGGGCAAAGTACGACCAGATTGATCCAAATTTCACCAGTAGCGACCTTGTTTTAAATATAAAAACATCGCCGGATGCTGCAGTAACGAAAGTAAAAGTTACTACCGACAGCAGCAATTTAAATATCCGTAAAGGACCGGGCACCGATCAGCCCATCGTAGGAAAGGCTGCTCATGGAGAAATCATAACCCTGGTTAGCCAGGCTTCAGAACAGTGGTGGCAGGTTCGAACAACAGATGGAGAGGAAGGATATGCCTACGCGCAATACCTTACCCCCGAAGCATAAAAAAAAGGTATAAAAAAGCTGTCGTTTTACAAACGGCAGCTTTTTTATTGATAACACCGAACTTTTTCCAGGCTGGCCACTGAAAGCAAAAATTTTTAAACTGGTTGCCGAGGGCGGGGAAAATAAGTGGCCAGGGCGGCTGTGTTCAGGCGTTCAGACGAATACATTCAATTGATGACGGCACATTTAAAAATCACCGATTCAAATTTATCTTGCGGAAAATAAACTTAGTGACAACGCAAAAGAACAAGCAAAGAAACAAAAATAGAAATGGGAATGATTGCAGGAATCAGTAAATACAAATATCAAGGCGAATGACGGCTTAAGTTGATCCTTCTATACGTATCAATACTTGCCGAGGCAGGCAACCAAACCCTGCATATCTGCGCGAGCGTAATTACTATACTCACATCCCCACACAGCGGCCCCTCTCAAATAACCTGACCCTGCATATCTCGCGGGCGTAATTACTATAATCAGCATTTACACACCGTTCCTCCTTTGCACAAATGCCACCCGGCATATCTGCGCGAGCAGAAAAATGGGTGAGTATTGCTAACGTTAGTGCTTACCCTATAGTTAGCATCTCCTCGCAAATGCCCTTTTCACAAACCCAACTCTGCATATATGCGTGAGCTTTCGGAAGCCGCGCCCATGCTAATCAAATTGGATGTCATCCATTCCCATAGCCATTTGATTTAATAAAATCGCTTACCAGGTAGCTAACGAGTTTCCCCGTACATTCATCCTTACTGCCATCGGCAAGCTGGCTTGCTCCTTCCGATATATGCAGGTAAGCAACTTTCACATCCGTGGCTACAAAATTAATGAACTGCCGTGCCTGCAGCGTACTGATTCCACAGGGTGTTCGGGCACTACTGAGTGCGTGTTCGATGCAATCGATGTCAAGTTCTATCCCGGTAAAATTATCCTCTGTGAAGCCCGTGGCGTGGGCAATGGCTTGTATAAAATTTTGTTTCTCATGGATGAAAATATCTTCGAAAGTGCCAAGATGTATAAACGGATTCTCTTTTATATCCGCCAGCACATTTTGAGGAATATAACTTTCATGTACTGCCGGCAGCGCATAACGCCCAAGGTAACCATCTGCTTCTGCATATCGGAAAGCATTACCGCTGTGGCGTCCTTCCATGGTGCGGTAATCAGTATGTGCATCCAGATTAATACAATTAACCTGGGCAAGCGGTAGATCCAGGGCTTTCTGTATTCCTTTCGCTGCCCCTTTAATGATAGGGTAAGCGTTATTGTGTCCGCCGCCAATCACTATCGGTATTTTCTTCGCAGCCGTAATTATTTTGATGATGCGCTCTACTTCTTCGTCAATGATGTTTACTGCATGCCTGTAAGCGTCTATTTGTTCCTCGGGATTGTAGGCGTTATTCTCTATGAGGTATTTGAGGTCACCAAAGTCAAAATGACCGAGCAAGAGAATATTTTGCCCGGTTAGGAAATCATTGCTTTGAATATTCAAAAAAGAATTCAAAAAGGGATACCAGTTTGTATCGCAGCCGCCCGTACCCAAATTTGCTTTTACACCAATATCTTCCGGGATACCCAGCAGCACATATTTGGCGTTTGATGCAAGAAGTCCTTCGGGCCAACCACCTCCCCGCGGAAGTTCCTGGACCCGTTCGCCGAGTTTGGTTTCAAACTTACGTGGATGAGTAAGTGATAAAATATCTTTCCGGCTGTAGAATTTAAAATGTTTCATATAGCGGCTTTATGATAATAGCAATCTTACCCAATGTAAATAAACCTATATTCTAAAACAATTATATTTAAACTTTACCCGCTCGACAACGTTAACTAATCCACTCGCCCTTCAACATTACCTTTTCGATATGGTTCTCCCCAAATGCATAGAAGAGGTAAGCAAGGGATGGCACAGGTTTAGTGAGGATAATATTGGCAGTTTTACCGATGCTGATGCTGCCGGTCTGCTGCTCCACTCCCATAGCATAAGCACCGTTAATGGTTCCTGCGTTAATCACTTCTTCCGGGAGCATCTTCATTTGTATGCAGCTTAATGCGGCAACAAAATTCATATTCCCCGAAGGAGATGAGCCCGGATTATAATCAGAGGCCAGCGTTACAGCGGCACCGGCTTCTATCAATGAACGCGCAGGCTGGTAGGGCATCCTTAAAAAAAAGGCTGCCGTCGGTAAGAGCGTGGCGCAACCGTTAAATCGGGCCAGCAACCTTACATCTTCTGCCGTTAGGGTTTCTAGATGATCGAGTGATAAGGCATTGTTTTGAATCCCTGCTTCGATACCACCGATACTATTCAACTGGTTAACGTGCAGTTTAGACCTTAAACCGACCGTCATACCCGCCTTACAAATACGATCTGTTTCTGCTACTGAAAAGAAACCGTTTTCACAAAATACATCGATATAGTCAGCCAATTTTTCGCGTGCAATCACAGGTAGCATGTCTTCTATGATTAGCTTTAGATATCCTTCATGATCATTCCGAAATATCTGTGGATAAGCATGCGCGGCAAGAAAGGTCGAGCGGATTATTACATTACTATGGTTTCTCAGTTTGTTAATCACACGCAGCATTTTGAGTTCGCCTTCTACCGTTAGACCA
>JANXYS010000106.1 GCA_025355935.1 Chitinophagales bacterium
TTTAAAGGTTGACACCTGCGGTTGACACCTGCGGTTGACACCTGCGGTTGACACCTGCGGTTGACACCTGCGGTTGACACCTGCGGTTGACACCTGCGGTTGACACCTCTAGGTGACACCTGCTCTACGAAGTTCTTTTTAACTTCAAACGCTGCCGCCTGATTTGGAACTGGCTGCGCGTAAATTCACTACCGCTGAGCGTAAGCTTTTCAATAAGCCAGTGCTCAATGCGGTGGTGCGCCGGTATGAGCAGTGAAGCAATAGCTACGAATATGAGCAATTCTAACAGCGGGGTATGGTGCGTAATGCTAACAACAATAGGATGCAACAACAACGTGAGGTATTCGAACAGAATCAACAAGGAAATAATACCCGAGAATTTGATGATTCGTACATGAACTTTTCCCCGGCTTAACAGTAGCGTAAAAAGAAATAACGCCGGGATAAAAATGCCGATAAATAATAATTGTAATTGTTGCGACCTCTCCTCTTTCGCACGTCGGGCTGTTTCCGCCAGTTCATCCTGTCGGAGTTGCTCATTGATTGAGAGAATTTGGGAGTCGCGTATTTTTTCCCTGCTGTTAATCGAATCTCCCAGCGCCTGGGTTGCCAATAAATACGCAAAGGCGCTGTCCCGTACCTGCATACCGGTGTACATTTCCGTAAGAAAATTGGATGCATCTAACTGTCTTGACTGAAAACCATCTTTCCGCGCCAGTGCGAGGTAAGACTGAGCATACCAGGTTGCGGAATCTGGGTTGTTAAGTGCCTTGTATAATTTAGCAAGTCCAAGCGTCGCCTCGCAGAGTAAGTCCTCGTCGCCTGCGGCTTTAAGATAAGGGATGGCTTCTTTATAATAGCTTGCAGAGAGGCTTAAGTTGCTGGCTTTAAGGTTGGAATGACCAAGTCCGATCATTGCCGTACCAATAAAATCGCCATCATTCATTTGCCTTGCAATCGCAAGTGCCGCCCCGAAATAGAGGAAGGCAGAGTCATTCATTTTCTGGCGGTCATACACATCACCCAGGTTAAGTTTGATGTTATAGTTGATATCCGGAATATTATTGGCCGTTATAATGGAGTCGGCCCGGCGGAAATAATAAAGCGCCCGGTTATACTCTTCCTGGTAAACGTACACAATTCCAATATTCATAGTGGCACTGGCAAGATTATAAGGGTTACTTCTTTTTTCCTCGAGTTTTAATTTTTTGAGGTAAAATTCTAGCGCACGCGGGTAATTTCCGATAGCAAGAAATCCGTTAGCCATCAGTCCCATTGATCGCGACTCTCCTTCTTCATATTTAATATGTTGTGCCAGGAACAGCGCTTTTTGTGCTATCCGAATAGCTGAATCCGGATTGTAACTATAGAGGTAGTCAGCCATTTTCCACATATAATTAACCTTGCTGGTATCTTGCTTTGCCGTTCTGAGTAGGCCGGCCAGACTATCTGCCATTTTTTGATTTTGTGCTTTTGATGCAGAGAAGCAGCAAATCAATAAAAAGAACAGGATTAATTTCTTCATGTACCGAAAACGTTAGTTAGTTAATGGATATCACCCTTAACCACCGCGCACAGGCGGGCTGGTAAATAGATGAGGTGTGTTTCGGAAAGGTTTAAAACGCTGTTCGAAGGGCAACAGAAGGGTCGATTAAATTATATTTTGAATGTCTGCTTTGAAATTCAATTTATAAAAATTAAATTTATCTGGCATACCAATGCAACTCGCAATTTGAAAGTTAAAATATTTATCCTCGTATTATTTGTTTTTTGTTCTGCTCTTTCTGCAAAGAGTCAGTCTGTATTTTATATGGAATACAGGTTTACTAATATTGAAGATACTTCATTATACCATGTTTTTTTAGTTAAGTACGATGATGGTACCGGTTTTTATCGCGTGCGCTTCTATGATCCTGAAAGCAAAAACGACGTCGTTGTTGAACTCAATATGGAACAGAAATATTACGTTGATAAAAATGGATATGTTGATACCAATAAGATCTATTTTAAAGGCTCTGAACCGGCAATCGTATACGGCGATAAAAACTATCATTACTATCCGGAGCGCTTCTGGTTTAAGCTCGATACCGAAACTGGGTTTTATGAACCATGGGCAGTAACATCGCCAGATGAAAAAGGCACAGCTCAGGGTAAGTTTGTAGTAAAACCCGAGCTTATCGATCAGCCAGAGCTGACGAAGGATTTTGTCTCCATGTTCTTCGAAGAGGATGACGAATTTTTCAAAAGCCTGTTCGCCACTACCCAGCGTTCACTAACACCAGAGCAAAAAAAAGCGCAACTGCACCTGGTGATAGTTGCAAATACTGAAGATGAAACTATTGGTAATACCTGCATGCTGGATAAAGACCGCACGTATAAAACATTTAAAGACCTTGCTGAATTTTTGGGCATTGGGTTCGAGTCTAAAGTAATTTTTGGAAGCGACTACAGCAAAGAAAACGTACAGGTTGCTGTTAGTGCCTTAAAACCCAGTGCCAGGGATATAGTTGTTTTTTATTACAGCGGGCATGGGTTCCGGGACGATAAAGGAAATAGCCAGTTTCCAAATATGGCCCTGTCCAATAAAAGTTATGAAGACGCTGTAAAAAGCTCTATAAATGTAGAGGAGGTATACAATAATATCCGAACAAAGGGTGCCCGGTTTAATCTTGTTATTAGTGATTGTTGTAATAATGCCCCCGATGATCGGGAAACGATTAGTTGCGATATACCAAGAACGCGTAGCTCAACCATTGGATGGAGCCTGGAGAACTGCAAGGCGTTATTTATGACAAATACTCCTATGTCAATTATCATGACAGCTGCTAAACCAGGAGAGAAATCAACCGGCAACAGTTCCTATGGCGGATTCTTCACAAACCAGTTCCGGACTAATCTTACAAGCTACTTCGGCCCCTTCCACCAATTCCCAACCTGGAATGCGGTGCTGGCAGAAGCGCAAAAAAACACCACCGAACAAGCGGAAAACAGTCGCTGCAGCGAGAGCAACCAACCAGTAAAAGTGTATAAGCAACATCCTGTGTTCAGGATTCAGTAAGGTTTGGCATCGATCACGTTATTAGCACATTTTCCGACACCAAAATTAGATATCACTTCGCACAATATTTTGAGCAATAGTGCGTTCTTCCAGCACAAGAGATTTCATAATCGCGCCAGCCATATGACCAATTCCGCACGTAAAAGCCAAGGGTTTATCCAGCATACCATACCGGATATTTGTTATATCTGCGGTACACAGCACAGTTATAACGGAGATCTTGTTCAGGCTTATTCGCATGTTTTCTGGAATCCATTGTTTCCGTCAACCAAAACAAGTGCACCTGAATGCACCCGCTGTAATCGACTTTTGGAACTGGAAAAATTTCACGCTTCGTTAATCGCGTCGCACAACACCGTGATAACTGATTTAGAGCCCACACGCTCCAAGCCCTCCCTGGTAGCATTGCTGGCGTCATTTTTACCAGTTCGCC
>JANXYS010000109.1 GCA_025355935.1 Chitinophagales bacterium
CTAAAATTAGACAATGGATTTCCTGAGAACAAAGTAGAATTTGAAGAATATATTAGAAATAGTGAAAATGATTTGGGAAATGAAATCAAAGTCCTAAGGGAAATTAAAAATCATGACTTACAGAAATTACTTTATTATTCAGGGCAAGAATTTACTATTAAAGCAGAATTATTAGAGCAATGGACAAATATTTCTTACTGGAATCCCGAACTGAGATATACGGTTGATATTGGCGATAAACTCTTTAACGGTATAATAATAAAATCAGTGGCAAAAATTTTACCTTTAATTTTCAAATAGATAGAAAATGGCAAAGAAAAATCAACACGTGGTTCCATTAGGAAATGGTTGGGCGGTAAAAGGCGAAGGCAATTCTAAGTATACGGCAATAACAGAAAAAAAAGGGGATGCGACATCTATTGCCAGGGATATCGCAAGGAATAACAAATCTGAAATTGTTATTCATGGTAAAGATGGCAAAATTCAAGATAAAGACAGTTATGGAAACGACCCTAACTCACCGAAAGATAAAGTAAAATAAAACTTTTCTGCCCAACTAATTAGACGTTGTCGGGTATGGAGTGATGACGATATAAGGTACCTTGTTTCACGGAAATAACTTTGGAGATGGAGCAGCCATTAAAGTTGATTCTGTTTATGCGTCGGTAAATACGCGTATAGAAAAGTACTATGGCTCGGTTGTTAAATCTTACTATCCTTTTTATGCAGTGGAACACGCATATACTGATACCGTGGTTAAAACGGTGACAGTATATCATACTGACATAAATTGCGTTTTGGGCTTTGATAATTATTTCAATCCCATTATTCCGAATGGATGAGGTCTTTAATAGACTCGCAGAGGCATCTAAAAAGTTGTGTTGGGATGTTAAGTTGATCAGTATAATACCTGAATGAAATATTTAAAAGCTAGAAAAATAATTTTGGTCTGTACAGATATTTTTATACTAAAAAGCTTTATGAAGTATCGGAGAACTACCAATATTAAATTATCTAAGTCAGAAACTTCTTTTTAATAACATCAGTCTCTAATAGCGATGCAGGCCGCCTACCGGTCCTAGGGTTACACACCGTGCCATCAATTGTCGTTCTCCGATCCTTAATCTGGAATCCGGCATCTCACACTGGTACCTGCCTCAGTATCTTCTCCCTGTTTCCCCTATTCCGGTACAGCTTTTTTTCTTATTTTTACAGCATGGCAATTTTACGTTTTAGAACTTATTGGGAAGAAGATGAAAGTATTTACAGGGATGTGGCCATCAGGCATACACAAACCTTTCTGGATTTGCATCATGCTATCCTGAAAAGCTACGAGTTTGATAATAAGCATAAGGCAACCTTCTACCGCAGTAACGATGCCTGGCAACGCGGACGTGAAATATCTTTCGAAGAATATGATAAGCAGTACAAAGTTGCACCACTACTGATGAGCGAGGTAACGATTGGCAGCGAAATTAAAGACCCTACTCAGAAATTCGTATATGAATATGATTTTAACAAAAACTGGCATTTCATGGTGGAACTGATCCAGGTGGATAAAGATGAGAACGGCAAGCTTGAATACCCCGCCTGTATACGCACGGAGGGAATGGCTCCATCTCAGTATGGCACCAAGGGGCTGGTAGATAAACGTTTGGCTGAGATGGAAGAGAAATATGATCTTCAACCTGAAGCAATGAAAGACGGTTTTGGAAGCGAGGGAGAAGAAGATAATATGGAAACGGATGAAACCGAAGAGGCCTCGGAAGACAGCCAGGATGCCAATGACGGCTTTTAGTAGATCATTTTACCCGTTAATAGTAAAAGGGTTCTCTATAAGCCCGCCTGCTACATGCAAAATACCTGTATAATTATAGCCGGCCCAACCTCCTCAGGCAAAACCAGCCTCGCTGTAGCACTCGCTAAACACTTTTCTACAGAAATTATATCCGCCGACAGCCGGCAATGCTATCGCGAACTGAATATTGGCGTAGCTAAACCGTCGCAGGAACAACTTGCGGAGATCACTCATCATTTTATTAATAGCCACTCGATACATACCAATCTCTCCGTTGCGGATTTTGCCGGTTACGCTATTGATACCATTCAAACCATATTCGAAAAAAATCCCGTGGTAGTAATGGTGGGGGGCACCGGCTTGTATATTAAAGCTTTTGCCGAAGGTTTGGATGATATCCCTGCGGTAGATCCTTCAATACGCGAAACAATCACCCGAAAGTTTGATGAGGAGGGTATCGGTTATCTGCTAGGGGAAATCAAAAGGCTTGATCCTGATTATTATAATAATGGAGAAACACAAAACCCGCAACGACTAATACGCGCCCTGGAAGTTAAAATTTTTACAGGCAAGTCGATCGGAAGTTTTCAGTCGGGTAAAAAACAATCGCGCAATTTTGATTTAATTAAACTTAATCTGCAGTTACCCCGGGATGAACTCTACAGCAGGATTAATCATCGGGTAGATTTAATGATGACGGCGGGATTATTGGAAGAGGCTGCCTCACTGCATCGCTACAGCGCGCTGAATGCTCTGCAAACGGTCGGATACAAGGAGCTATTTAATTATTTCGATGGGTTAACTTCTCTTGAAAGAGCAATAGAGCTTATTAAACAGAATACAAGGCATTACGCCAAGCGCCAGGTAACCTGGTTTAAAAAAGATGCGGAAATGCTGCCCTGTATTCCAGCACTAAAGGAAGCCCTTCAACTAGTGAATTCATCTATATCAAACTAGAACTTCCACCCAACAGTGGCCACCACGTTACCGATCTTCTGATCAGCAGTCGCGTAGGTGTTTGCCTGCCCTTCAAGCCTATAAGGAAAATTTACATCTTTGCTCATGTTATAAATATATGTGAGATCAAGAAAGAATCCCTTATTTCGATATCCGAGCCCCCCGCTTAGCAGCATTTTCCGTGCTTTTAGCTGGCTGTCATTGTAAGGGTTTCCATAATAGGCGAAGCCTAACCTTCCCATCAGCGTATTAAATTTTAATTCACCGCCAACCCTAAAATCCAGGGTTCCCTTGTATATTTCTTTAACGACGTTGTTAAGATCTTTTGCATAAGCATTGTCTGCGTCAGTAGCGCCTTTGTTATTATTTGCAAAGCGACTGCCTTTATGATTCACGTACTCAACATCGGCTGTAATAAAGGCTCGTTGTCGGGATACGTCTGCAGTTTCCCGGAATACATACGAGGCACTGAGTATGGCCCTCCATGGGCTGCTTTGTATATATTTAGTTCGCCCGGCCTGTCCGTTAGTAAAAGAATGCGAAGACACGGTACTATCGATAAGATAGGGCCCTTCGGCCTTAGTGGAAAGGGTAGTGGATCTCTCTTCCCTGAGCCACATAAATGAGGGTGAGTGTACCGCTAATCCTATGCGGATATATTGTTGCGGACGAAATATAGCACCGATTTTCAGATTTACACCAGCCCCGGTAGTTTTAAAGTCGTCGTGATACTCCATCGAGTTAAAACCATTTGTTGCATTATTCGAGGTGTCAGCTTCCTTAACGACCGTACTGCTATTATAGTTTACCAGCGGAATTCCAAGCGTACCACCGAACATCCACCGATCTTTTTGATTTACCGCAAAGCCCAGGGCTGCCTCATATATTCCACCACTTGTCTTTTTATAAAAATCCTGCCTTAAGGCCTGCCCCGCATCGAGGATCTTATCGGTTGCGGCCTTTACAATTGTTTTTCCATTGACAGTTGCCGTATCAATCAGGTAG
Source organism: Chitinophagales bacterium (assembly GCA_025355935.1). Taxonomy (GTDB): domain Bacteria; phylum Bacteroidota; class Bacteroidia; order Chitinophagales; family Chitinophagaceae; genus Ferruginibacter. The sequence goes on from JANXYS010000109.1 coordinate 3,761, forward strand.
CTGTAAATTGCCGGTGCTGCCCCGTATGGTCGCTTAGAGTTGAGGTTTAACACCTCATCGATAGTTAGACCTGAGCGGGCAAATTCTTCTGCAAAGGTTTCAGTATAGGCACTAAGATTATTGAGGCCATTGTAATGTATAACATTATTGAGATTGACGGTTTGGGTGATTGCGAGGCTTATGGCGCCGCTACTGGTTCGCCCCTTGTCGGCAGTACCACCAAGTATCAAACCTGTTGGACCTAAATTAAAGCCATTTTTTGAATTGCTGCTGCGTGTATCCCGGAAGTTAAATTTGTTTTTATTAAGCAGGAAGCCTGGTGAGAAAACTACTTCGCCTGTTTTGTAAAATGCCAGTCCTGCCGGGTTAACATAGGTTGCGGTTAGATCACCGCCAAGGGATCCCATTGCGCCGCCAATAGCAAGGTTACGCGCTGTTCCGTTCTGCGGATACCAACTATACTTCAGGGCATCTTCGGGGGTCTGTGCAACAGCCTTGCCTGCCACGAAGCAGAACAACAGCATGATGTATTTTTTCATGTTAAGATGATTAGAACTACTGGTATAGAGACATGATTGATGACAGGGTTTGCGGGTTTAAATACAGTCTTAGT
>JANXYS010000137.1 GCA_025355935.1 Chitinophagales bacterium
TAGCACTGTACCATTTGCTAAATGGAATGGTGGCACTTTCTGTAATACCATAATTATACCTTGTGCCAATATTACCCATACTCCTTATGATTACAGAGTCTTTGTGGATAAGGGTTTCATTAATCATATCATGCACAACGCTATAATTGATAGTAGTGGTTAAAATATTTTTAAAGGAATGGCTCAACTCAATATTGGTGCTAAATTGCGGCTGCAAAAAGGGATTGCCCGTTGAATAAGTATATTTATCAATAAAACCAATAAAGGGATTTAATTCCTGATAAGCAGGTCTGTCAATTCGGCGCCCAATTGAAAGTGCAAACTGGTTATTGCCATTCGTCTCATAACTAATAAAGCCTGTTGGGAAAAGATTGGTGTAATTACGGCTAAAACTTGAATCTGATTTTTGTGAGAGCGAAGATTGCAAGCCTTTATAATTAGTATTCTCAAGCCTAACTCCAGCTTGAACCATCCATTTACCAAATTTATTATTGAGGTTAAGGTATGTAGCATTGATATTTTCTGAATAGGTGAAAGCGTTGCTGAGTGCGCTATCTGTAAGCCAGTTGTTATTAGATAAATTATAGAAATTAGAGACGTTGTTTGTTTTTACAAAACTTGATTTAATGCCTGTTTCTAATTTAAAACCATTATTCAGCGGTTGAGCATAATCAAGGCGACCGGAATAAATATCAATTGTTAAGGGTAGCAGATTCTTAAAATGATTTTCTCCCTTTAACAAGTGGTTTTGATTATATGTAAGACCTGTAATATTTTGATTGCCTGAAAAATCATAATGGAGGTAATCAAAATTGGCAGCTATGTCCTTTTTACTACTATCGAATGAAGAATGAAAATTGATGTTAATAGCTCCATTCTTCCACTTATTGTCAACTGTTCTGAAGGTTTTCTCTATAGAATTAATATTTGTGTTACCATCTTTAAGATAACTGGTAGTAAAACCATCCTGCTTTTGAGGTGCTATAAACCCGGTGGTTACAATCCCTAAAGTTGTCTGCTTATTAATAAAATAGTCTAACCCTAATTTCAGGTTACTGTTTTGGCTCTGGTTTATTCTGTTAGACTGCTGGTCGAGTTCAGAAACCTTTATTCCGTTGATTCCAGAAAAATTTCTTTGAATGTCAAAATCCATGAAACTTTTATTGAAGCTGTAACCATAATTTAAAAAAGTATTTATCTTAGCAGTTCTGTAATTAAGCATAATGCTGTTATTAGTTTTGGGATAGATTCCCTGTCCAAAACTAAGGGTAACACTACCATTAAACCCTTGGGTAAGGCTTTTCTTAGTTTTAATATTTATTACTCCTGCATTTCCGGCAGCATCATATTTTGCTGATGGGTTGGTCATTATTTCGATCTGGCTTAATTGGTTTGAATTCATATTGCCCAACAGGTTTGCTAATTCAGCACTACTTAGATACGAAGGTTTACCATCTATCATTACCATTACAGAAGACTTACCTTTTAAACTAATCTTTCCATCTTTATCAACAGATACACCGGGTGACTTTTCCAGTACTTCCAACGCGGTTGAACCTACATTGGTTACAGACGCATCTACATTCACTACCATGCGATCAATCTTCTGTTCAATAAGTGGCTTCTTGCTGGTAATAACCACAGCAGCAAGATTTTTAGCCACAGGCTGTAAAATCAAAGCGTCAACTAAAGCTGCGGTATTATTTTCCGAAATAGGGAATACACCAGAATTTAATGTATTAAAATTTACAGAGCTTACTGTAATGAAATAATTTCCGTAAGGAATACCCGTAAATGAAAACTTTCCTGCTTTATTTGATACAGCAATTTTGATTATCAAGGAATCTTTTGAATTCATTAATGAAACGGTTGCTGATTCAACCGGTGCATGCTTTGTATCTACAGCGCTACCGGAGACAGACGTCTCAATTGTTTGAGCCATACCTTTAATGGCGAAGAACATTGTTGTAAAAATTATTAGTATCGTTTTCATCTTGTATCTTTTATTTTATAATGCAAACTTATTTGGAAGAAACAGGCAAACTTTGGAAATGATGTAAACCATTAAAAGTTTGCTGTGAACCTTTAAAGCTTGTATCGTTTAAAGACTACCAACGCACCAGACTAGCATCTGTAATGCACACAAAGCCAACACATAAATGCAAACCTTGCAAAAGCGCTCGGGTCCACTTTCGATTTGCAAAGCCGGGCAATAGTTTCTGCTGACATCATATTATCATCAATTAATATAAACTTCAACTTTTAGCTCTACATTCGACAATCATCGCATATCTCAAATATTGAAATTTGGCTTGCGATGCAGATTTTGGTGGAATGGTGCAGCACATTTATATTTTGCAGGATGGCTTCTTACCCCCGAATGGATATTGCAACTGGATATGCATTTGTGAAGCTGTTATTGGAAGGACATTCGACAATTAATGAAAACTAATAAGTGCAAATGGTAGAAACCGAACGACTGATTTTAAAACCCCTTACCTACGAGCAGTTGATAAAATATATACAATGCGACAATTCGTTGGAGAAGGAATTATACTTAAATGAAACTTCAAGGACAATTTCGCCTGAATTAAAAGAAGCATTTGAACAAACAATTTTACCCAATGTAGCGGATACCACTAAAAATTATCTATTCTCAACCCTTTGGACAGCCATATCAAAACTGGATAACAAAATGATAGGCGACCTATGCATTATCGGCGAGCCGAATTCGAGCGGAGAAATAGAAATTGGCTACGGAACTTATGAGGAGTTTCAGAACAAAGGATATATGACGGAAGTTGTAAGTGGAATTATTGGATGGGCTAAAACGCAGCCAAATGTGAAATCGTTAATTGCTTCTACCGAAAAAACCAACGTCGCTTCATTCAAAGTTCTGGAAAGAAATATGTTTCTAAAAATTGACGAAACCGAAACATCGTTTCAATGGGGACTTCAATTATAGAAAAAAGCTAAAATTATGAACATTCGATTTTGTTACCTAAATGTTAGCAGGTACCCTTCACTTGCTTGTCTGCGTGTAGGCTTTTTACTTTAGGCCATCCGGGACACCGACCGTTATAATTTTGAATGATTTTACGCTAGCAATTAAACACCTGCATTCTATTAGGAAGACCAACGCCTGATAACGATTGCCGTAAATAGACAATGTATAATGTTATATATTCAGTGATTAACATTAGGGTATTTATAGTAAATAATATTCGTATAATAAGAGTGTGGTAGCGCATTTATGATTGACTCTAAAAAAATATCGCTTATGTTTCGAAAGGAAGATTTCGAGGAAATTTATTTCAAAAATAATCAGGTAAATATCTTTAAATAAATTGAAGTCAATCGGCGTAACAACTGCGTAACTATTGCCTACCGCGGGAAACCCAATAGTGTATGGCAGTTGGGATAAAGCACCCGGCAAACCAACTGTTTTAATCTATGCCCACTACGATGTGCAACCAGTAAAGGAATCGGAATGGGATAATCCTCCTTTTACGCCGGTAATAAAAGATGGAAAAATATTTGGCCGTGGTAGCAGCGACGATAAAAGCGGTGTGATGATAAGTATTTGGGCTGTAGAATCGATGTTGAAAACAGACGGCAAATTACCGGTAAATGTAAAATTTCTATTTGAAGGAGAAGAGGAGATTGGGAGTCCGAATTTTAAAGACTTCCTTGGAAAGAATAAAGAATTATTACACACGGATTTTGCTGTAACTGGCGATGATGCTCAATATAGTGACAGCGTTCCTTCCATTAACTTAAGTTCACGAGGATCTGTACAGTTGCAGTTTAATGTAAAAACGGCCAATACAGATGCACATAGTGGTCAATTTGGTGGAAAAACGCCGAATGCTGTTGTAGCCATGTCGCAGATTATTAGTTCCTTCTACGATAAGCAAGGCAATGTAGCAGTTGACGGATTTTACGATAAAGTTTTGCCCATTACACCGCAGCAAAAGGAAACAATTAAAAAGATTAATTACAACCCAGCCACTGATATGAAAATATTAGGCACCACAGCAGAAGTTGGCGACACTTCGTATTCTCCACTTGAAAGGGTTTGGTACCGGCCTACCCTGGAAATCATTGGTATGCAGGGAGGTTATACTGCACCGGAGGGGCATTCAAACATCATTCCCGGGAATGCCATGGCAAGAATTACATGCAGGTTGGTAAACAATCAAAATGGCGATGAAATAGTTGATATGATTAAAAAGCACATCAACAAAAACAGTCCTGTGGGTGTCACGGTTTCATACAAATTTAAACCCGGTTATGCCAGTCCGATGACAACTCCTTCCGATACAAAAGCATTTTCTTATATAGCTGAGACCTTATCAAAAGTTTATGGCAAACAACCAATAAAAATGAGTACCGGTGGAACCGGCGGAGCTATGCTGTCTTTCAAAGAAATTTTAGGAGTGTATGCATATTCATTAGGCTTTTTACAGGCCGACGAAAAATCGCATGCTGCGAATGAGTTTTTCAGAACATCAAGTATACGAAGAGGACAAATAGTTTACTGCTATTATCTGCAACATGTAGCAGATGAAGAAAGCAAATTGAAAAAGTAGAAGACACTTTAGCAAGAAAGTAAGGTTGCCAAATGAGGTGGGCGGAAACTGTTTTTAAAATTTTTATTATTCATGTTGCTTTCATAATGGGAAGAAACATTGCTTATTAGCTATTTGCAAATCGTCAACTTATTTTATACATTCAGCTTCACTTAGCCGGGGTCGACTCACATCTATAATCCTTGCTCCAACAAAGTGCCGGATGATAACCCGTGTTTAAACAGTATACCATGATCAAAAAATTTCTCATTTTATCGACGTTACTCCAGTTGTTTTTGTTCGCAAAATCTCAAACAAAAATAATCGACATGCACATTCATTCGTATTCAAACAATGACTTCGGTGGACGAGAGCCGGCAACTGATCATTATGGTATTAAAGGTTCTGCAAACGCGGAAGCACATCAGAAGGCAACGTTCGCGGCGTTCCGAAACTTTAATATTGTAAAAGCCGTTGTAAGCGGAAATCCTGCGAGTGTAGAGAATTGGGCAACGAAAGACAGCAACCATGTTGTGATAAGGGGAATTTTGATGTTTGCTCAAAATGATTACGGGATAGATACCGTAATATTTGAGAAAATGATCAGGGACAAAAAGCTCGAAGTGTTTGGTGAAATTGCTCCTTACTACGGGGGCACTACTTTAAGCGATTCTATCTGGCAGCCTTACTTACGCATCTGTGAAAAGTATGACATACCGGTTGCCGTACATACGGGTGGGGGCGACCCGGGAGGGACCTATTCATGGTCTCCGAAAGCCAGGCTGAAACTAGCAGATCCCTACCTGATTGAAGATGTATTGGTGCAATATCCTAAGCTCAGAATTTATATGATGCATGCCGGCGGAGAAGATTGGCCGGAACACGCCCTCCGGCTTATGGCCTACTACCCGCAACTATATACTGATCTCGCGGTGCTGCTTTGGGTAGAACCGAATACACAGCGATATGTCAAAGGATTTCTGCAAAACGCAAAAGAAGCAGGGTACCTGGATAGGGTAATGTTTGGCTCCGACCAAATGAAATGGCCCTATGCCATTCAAAAATCAATTCGCTTTTTAAATAGTTTACCGTTTCTCACCAGGCAAGACAAGGAAGACATATTCTATAACAATGCTGCAAAGTTTCTAAAACTAAAAAAGTAAAGCTGTAACTTTTCGTAGCAGCCTAGCAACCTACCTTCATCCAAACATCCATATTGCTGCCCTTTATTTGATTAAATATATTAAAACCTTTCAGTTTTTTTGCGGGAGGTAAACTCCTGCATTCATTCACCACCCCCCTTCCGAAAAAACAAAAACCTTGCATTTTCATAACGGTCCCGGCATTAGTTTCGCAGGCTTTTTGCCGGGGGTAAACTCTGCCCGCATATTTTCCCCACGGCGAGAATATTCCTCATTCCCGGTGAATGAGGATTTGAAGTCATATTAGCACGCCTTTTGACGTGAATACAGGATTCAAACACTTCATTTTAATAAACACTTTATGGCAACTAAAAACCCAAACAAATCAACGGGCAGCCCGTCTGATCCCGTAGGTAAAAAAACCAATTCGTCCTACGCAACAAAGGATATGGACGACCTTAATCCGGCAAAAGATAATGATTCGAAATATGCGCCGGGTGAGGATGTAGATGTCGACGCATTGCCACTGGATGAAGAAGATGGCTTGCTAAAGCTTTTCACAGACGGAGTAAAGGATCTTTACTGGGTAGAAAACCACCTGGTAAAAGCGCTTCCAAAAATGGCTAAGGCGGCGTCTGTTCCGGCTTTGCAAGAGGCTATTCTGCTACATCTTGAAGAAACAAAAACGCATGTACAGCGCCTCGAAAATGTTTTCGAATTATTGGGCCGGAGCCCGCAAGCCAAAAAATGCGATGCGATGGAAGGACTGTCAATCGAAGGCGAAGGCGTAATAGAAACAACGGACACCGGAACGGCTGCCCGGAATCTCGGAATAGTAATGGCATCTCAAAAGGTAGAACATTACGAAATCTCAGCTTATACCGGCTTGTCTAAACTAGCTGCTAACCTGGGTTTAATGGACGCGGCCACGCTGTTAAATCAGACACTATCGGAAGAAGAAAACGCAGATGTTACGCTAGCCGACATTGCCGATAATGATATCGCGAGCATGTACGGAAGTAATGCCGGCCAATTGCCAGGCGATCGGGATAAGCACTCGAAAGCAGGCAAAGAAAAAACCGCATAATACTCAGGCTATTTTTAGTCAGCGTCATTTATTACGAAATTAAACCACCTATTATCATGCCCATAGAAAATGCAGGCGAAGAAAATATCAAAACCGGGAAATTACAGGAGCATACGGAAGATGCAACCGGTGAATTTTTAACCACAAACCATGGTTTAAAGATCAACGATGATCAAAATTCATTGAAGGCCGGCGAACGTGGCCCAACCTTGCTGGAAGATTTTATTCTCCGCGAGAAAATTACTCATTTCGACCACGAACGTATCCCTGAGAGAGTAGTTCATGCCCGCGGATCGGCGGCGCATGGTATATTTAAAGTAAACGAAGATCTTAGTCGGTATACGCGCGCCAAATTTTTAACCGATACAAGCGTTGAAACGCCCGTGTTTGTAAGGTTTTCAACGGTAGCAGGTTCACGTGGATCTTCAGATTTGGCGCGCGATGTCCGCGGCTTCGCAGTAAAATTTTACACCGAAGAAGGAAATTTCGACCTTGTCGGAAACAACATGCCTGTATTCTTTATCCAGGATGCCATTAAGTTCCCGGATCTGGTTCATGCTGTAAAGCCCGAACCACACAATGAGATACCCCAGGCTGCGTCTGCCCATGATACATTTTGGGATTTTATCTCCCTTACGCCTGAGTCTGCCCACATGATTATGTGGGTTATGAGCGATCGCGCACTGCCGCGTAGCCTTCGAATGATGGAGGGTTTTGGCGTTCACACCTTCAGGCTGGTTAACGAGGAGAATAAGTCTGTCTTCGTAAAATTCCATTGGAAGCCGTTGCTTGGGGTGCACTCTGTAGCGTGGGACGAGGCGCAAAATATATCGGGCAAAGATCCGGATTTCCACCGCCGGGACCTTTGGGAATCAATAGAAAATGGCGATTTTCCACAATGGGAACTGGGGCTGCAGATTGTGCCTGAGGAGGATGAGCATAAATATGAATTCGATCTCCTTGATCCAACTAAATTAATTCCCGAAGAACTGGTACCCGTTATAAGGGTAGGAACGATGACGCTTAATCGCAATCCAGATAATTTCTTTGCTGAGACTGAGCAGGTTGCCTTTCATATCGGGCATGTAGTCCCCGGCATCGACTTTACCAACGACCCTTTATTACAAGGCAGGTTGTTTTCGTATACGGATACACAACTCATACGCCTTGGTGGGCCTAACTTCCACGAAATTCCAATCAATCGCCCTATTGTGCCGATTCACAATAATCAGCGCGATGGCCATATGCGCCAAACGATTAACAAAGGAAAGACAGCGTACGGGCCTAACACGATGGCTAACGGTTGTCCATTCCAGGCCGGGCGTATGCAGGGCGGCTTTACCAGCTTCCCTGAAAAAATCGAAGCAAGCAAAATCAGGGAAAGAAGCGCAAGCTTTTTCGACCATTTCAGCCAGGCAAAACTTTTCTTCAACAGCCAGAGTGAACCGGAGAAGAACCACATGCTCGACGCGTTATCTTTTGAGCTAGGTAAGGTAGAAATGTTGCCTATCCGCGAAAGAATGTTGTATTTTATTTCCCAGATTGATGAAGGCCTCGCTGCCGGCATTGCCCATAACATAGGCATGCATGTTCCAAAGTCGCTGGCTATGTCATTGAATCAGAATATACCTGCAGACGGCGATCCTGAAAAGTATCGCTCCATCGTGAAGGAAGGGTCACTCGCAGAATCGCAGGCGCTCAGCATGGTGAATACACGTAAGGATAGTATCAAAACCCGTAAAGTGGCAATTCTCGCCTGCGACGGCGTGAATGCAGCAAATCTTCTTGCAGTTAAGGAAGCTATAATGACTGAAGGAGGATTGGTAGATGTTATCTCACCAAGATTTGGTTTTATATCCGGCGCTGATAGCGATGAGCCAATCGCCGTCTCTAAAAGTTTGCTCACGACAGCTTCCGTCTTTTACGATGCTGTTTATGTTCCTGGCGGCACTAACAGTGTTGCTACGCTCGAAGCTGATGCAGATGCCATACACTTTTTGAACGAGGCATTTAAACATTGTAAGGCAATAGCCGCAGATGCCGACGCACTGCAGGTTTTAAGGGCTACCTACTTTGGCCGTAAATTACCGGAGGATAACAGTGATGAGACGGTGATGATGGAAGGAGTGATCATAGGCGGCGAAGCTGCTACACTTGCCAGGCAGTTCGTAGAAGCTATAAAACAGCACCGTTTCTGGGAGAGAGAGAAGCCAAGAAAAGTTCCCGCATAAATAACAAGGACAAGCATAATAGGAGAGTCACCCAGTCTGGGTGGCTCTTTTTGTTTTAAACACTTGAATCGGAAAAGCCGCTGCGGCGGGTATGAGGGGAGGATTTGTGCATAGCTTATTCAGAGACGTGTATCGGAAATTACGCCGCTAGCGCGGAATATGCAGTAAGGGATACGTGGGTGGCGAAACTATGTTGATGATATTGTGCGATATTTTTTTGCCCCGAAAACTCTAAAACACGATGGAACACAATGTTTCGCCAGTCTCATACCAAGGGATATCTTCATCTGCACCCCTAATACTCAAAGTCTCTTTTAGGGACGTAATGTCGGTAACTCTACCCGCTAACGCGGATATGCTAGGAACGACCTGGGTGGCGTAACTGGGTTGATGATATAATGCGATATTTTTTCGCCACGAAAACTCTGAAACATGAAGGAACACAAAGTTTTGATAGTCTCATACCAAGGGATATCTTCATCTACACCCTAATACTCAAAGTCTCTTTTAGGGACGTAATGTCGGTAACTCTATCCGCTAACGCGGATATGCCAGGAAGAGCTGTGGGTGGGGTATCTATGTTGACGACATAGTGCATTCTTATTTTGCGAAAACTCTAAAACCAGAGGACCACAAAGCTTCGACAGGCTCATGCGAAGAACTATTTTCATCTATACCCGTTATACTCAAAGTCCGATAAGGGACGCAATATCGATAACCGTACAGCCGGGGAGATATCACAAGTTCCTTTAGGGACGTAATATCGGTTATACCACCTGTCGCTATGAATCGCAAGTTCCCTTATGGACCCGATATAAATCAGGGGAGAATTAAAAATCGCCATAAAAAAAGGCAAAAGAATATTAGAAAATCATTTAAAAACATCTGCCGGCACCGTTGCAAAAAAATAAAAAAAATCTGCAACAATCTATTTTTAAAAAATCGGTTGCACAACCAAAATAAAAAAAGTTTGCAACAGGAAATGCTGTTGCACAAATGAAATTAAAAATAGTTGCAAC